>VGYV01000311.1 GCA_016872855.1 Planctomycetota bacterium | reverse complement strand
CGGAACAGCCCCCGAGCGCCACGAGCGCGACGCCGACGAGGAGCGCCAGAAGCTTGGACTGAATGCTCACGTTGCAATCCTCCGGAAGATGGCTTGGTCGCATAGAGATGTCCCGCGGGCCTGCGGCTACTCCGCCACTCGGACCCGCCGCGTGCCCAGGGTAAGCTTCAACTCGAGCTTCTCATCCCCGCGCTGGATGCTCAGCGACACCACCTGGTTCGGCTTCTTGTCCTCCAGAGCCTTCTTGAGGTCCTGGAAGGTCTTGATCTCGGCCCCATCGAAGCGGACGAGGACGTCGTTCTTCTGGAGCCCGGCGATGGCGGCAGGAGAGCCGTCGCGCACGTCGGTGATCAACACGCCGCCCTGGGCCTTGAGGCCAAGCTTCCGAGCCACGTCCGGCTCGATGTCCTGCCCGTCGAAGCCCAGGTACGGACGGTCCTCGAATGGCCCTGGGGGCGGCGCGGGCGCGGTGAAGCGGGTGCGACGCCCCTGCAACTCCTGCTGCACCATTTCGGCGACGCGCGCCGCAAGGTCCTTCTGAGTCTGGGCCAGGGTCCGCTCCATCTGCCGGTGCTCAATCTCCCACTTGTCCACCGTGGCCTGGAGGCCGCGGAGCTCGCGGCTCAGCTTCTCAAGCTGCCCGGCGAGTTCCTTCTTCTCCTCGGCGACCCTGGCCAGCTCCTTGCGGAGTTCCCGGTTCTCCTTCTCCAAATCGTCGAGGCGCCGGAGGAGGTCGGGCGCCTCGCCGCCATAGCCTGCGGCGGCCAGGAGGGCCAGCGTGCGGAATGCCCTACGGGCGAGGTTCATCGCAACGTCTCCCTACCACGAGAAGGGTCGCCCGAACCTTCTCCTACTATATCACCCGGCGTTGCAGGTTTCAAGGACTTGCGGGCCGCCCTCAGGATCACGGCCAGGGCGCTCAGCCCCGCCAGGAGCGCGCCGAGCGTGAGGCCCGATGCCGCCGTCTGCTCGATCACCCGCCGCACGGTCGTGGGCGCGCCCGCCAGCTCGCCCGACTGCACGCTCACGTCGTACCAGCACAGGCCGAGGAACGCCATGGCCAGGCTCAGGTAGCAGGCCAGCAGCACCCGCACGCGGTCGCGGCCCGCCAGCCGCCACTGCCAGAAGGCCAGCACGAACACAAACAGCCCGAGACACGACAGGAGCGCCACGAGGATGAACACGTCGCCAGCCCCCACATCCACCGACCGACTGGCGTGGCGTGGGACGCCCGAGCGGGTGAGGAGCCACGCCACGAGGAGGGCGAGGGCCACTTCGGCCACGCTGAGGCCGATCACCACCCCGCGAGCTTCTCCTGGGGGCTCCGGCTTCTCCTCGCGCTGCCTGCGTGCGATGGCGCTGACTCCTTGAAAAGCGGGGGCGGACCGCGCCGCCCCCTGCCGCTAGTGTAGACGCAGCTCTCGCCCCAAATGCTGCATGCGGCTGAGGTTGCCCGCGCGCTCAGAACTGGGCGTCCTTCCCCTTCTCCTTCTGCGGCTCAGCGGGCACGGGGGCCACCTCGAGCGCCTTCATGTCCCCGAACTGCACGATCGGCATGCCCTCCCACGTCGTCCCAGGCTGCATGCCGGGCACCGCGCGGTCGGCCACCAGCGTGCCGTCCTCGGCGGCCTTCACGCGCAGAGTGGCGGGAGGGCCTTTGGGCGGCTCCACCTTCTCCCTGGCCTGCGCCTCCTCGCCGTCGCCACCAATCTGTATCTGCGCGCCGTTCACCTCCATCTTCACGGCGCCGCCCTGAACGATGGCGCCCTGCGCCTGGACAGCGCCCGCCGCCAGGTCGCCCATGGCGATCATCACGTTCCCCCCTCCCGGCCCCCCGAACGCGAACACAGGGAATTTCTCCAGGTTCTGCATCAGGTTGGTGAGCGCCTTCTTCGGCCGCTCGACCCCCTTCTCGTCCTTCTCCGTGGCGTACTGCACGGCCACCTCCTGGCCGAGCGCCAGCCCTGCGCCCTTCGCCTGGTTCCCCTCGACGAGGGTGACGCAACGCACGTAGAGCACGGCGCCGGCCTTCTCGCGCTTGACGACGTCGCCGGCCAGGAAGCCCTTGAAGCCCTTCAGCGCCTCGCGGAGCTGTTCCGCCGTCACCGCCTCCTTCTTCGGCGCCGCCGCCTCCCCCGCCCAAAGGCAGCCCATCCCCAGCACAATCGCGCACACCAACGCTCGCATCTCGTCTCTCCTTTCCTTCTTCACTGCTGACTGCCTCCTGCCGACTGCCGACTGGCCTCGGCACTTGCGTACGGAATCGGGTCCGGCACGCCGGCTTCGCGGAAGCCGCGCATGCGCAGCAGGCAACTGTCGCACCGCCCGCACGCCGCCTCCTCGGCCTGGTAGCACGACCAGGTGAGGTGGAAGGGCGCGTCCAACGCCACCCCCCGCTGCACCACCTGGGCCTTCGTCAGGTGCAGCAGCGGGGCGACCACCTCGATGCGCGTCTCGGGGCGGGTGCCCACCTCGATGAGGCGGTTGAACGCCTCGACGAAAGAGCCGCGGCAGTCGGGATAGCCCGAGCTGTCCCCCTCCATCGCCCCGAAGAAGATGCGGGTGGCGCCCAGCACCTCGGCCCAGGCCGTGGCCGCGGCGAGCAGATTCGCGTTGCGAAAGGGCACGTAGGAGGCGGGGATGCCCTCGCGGCCGAGGTTCCCCTCGGGCACGGGGATTGCCGGATCGGTGAGCGCCGAGCCGCCGATGGCCGCCAGGTGGCTCAGATTCACCGTGAGCCTGCGGCGAGGCGGCACGCGATAGAAGTCGGCGATGGCGTCGAACGCCCTCTTCTCGCGGCCCATCGTCCGCTGGCCGTAGTTCGCGTGCAGCATGGCCACCTCGTGCTCCTGTGCAGCCAGCGCCACGAGCACGCAGCTATCCATCCCCCCGCTCGCCAGCACCACAGCAGTCGCCCGCCCAGCCATCGCCTGCTCCGCGGCATCCGTGTGTGCCACGGCTGGCTTGCCCAGCCGTGTCTTCCCCCTCCAGGATACGGGCAGCGATTGCGGCAGTCAAGTCAGAACCTCTCCTCCCGCCGAACGATCGGCGGCAACGAGTACTCGGCGCGGCGCACCCGCCACTCACCTTCGGCCTTGCGCAGCTCGAGGCGCACCAGGCTCTGGTGGCGCCAGGGCGGCTGCTCGCCGCGCCCTTCCACCACCGCGTACGCCGTGAAGTTCGCCGTCGCCTCGTCGCCCGTCACCTCGATCTCCATCCCCTCGAGCCGCAGGCTCACCCCCGTCAGTTGCGGAAGGACCCTTGTCAGGAACGCCCGTAGCGACAGCCGGTCGAAGCCATTCGCGTCCCGGTAGTCCTCCGTCAGCAAGTGGCACAGCCCCAGCGGGTCGCGTGCCTCGATGCGTCGCTCCAGCCGCCGCACCACCCGCTCCACCCGCTGCCGCTCGGTCGTGAACAGTTCCCTCACGAAGTAGAACGCCACCCCCAGCGCCGCGAGCACGGCAATGCCGATGAGGATTCTCTTCATCTGGCCCCCTTCGCCCGCTCGACTAACGAGGGCGGAGCTCCGACGCTGCGCGAGGCCCGCCCCACCGCGGCCGGGCAGCGCCGGATGGGGATATTACAGCCTGCGGCACACAGACTATCCCTCGCCGCACGCTCTAGCCTCGGTTGCCCAGAGAGGGTCGCTTCCCCTTTAGCACGAAGTGAGCTCTCGGGTCGCGGTCTATGTCAGTCCTCGCAACGTGCTCAAGGATCCCCCGCGCTGCCATTTGCATCAGGAGTTTCCTTGAAGTGGGCCAACTCATTCCTGTGAGACGCTGCACCTGGCTCACGTTCACAGCGCCATGCTCCGCGACGAAGTTGATCGTGCGCCGCTCAGGTTCCGATAGCGACGCGTAGATGGCCTCCCCAACGACTGAGGTAGCATCTGCGTCGATCCAGACCTTCCGCTGCTTGATGTTGTTCCTCAGTGTAACACGAACAAGGGCATGCCCCACCTCCTTCTGCTCGAACTCGGGCGGCGGAAGGCTGAGTTCGGCCATCGAGTCCCTAATTCGGCGCGTTCCCTCGTGGGCAGCCCTCACGAACTGCAGGTAGTACATTGCGTCCATTAGGTAGGGGTTGCGTGGGTAGGACATGTCGTAGATGTTCTGGGGAGTGACTAGACCTGGGAAGCCTCCTGGGCTCTCCACCACAAGCCGGTCATCGAACATCTTGACGAAGATGACCATGTTGCGCATCCCATATGAGCGATGCACGCAGGCATTCACAACAGCTTCGTACCAAGCAAGCTTCGGGTACTCGGGCGCGGTGTAGAAGTGCCCATCTGGCCCCAGGCGGCTGAACTCTCTCAACTGAGACTCGAGGACTCTCTCCGCGCCCACTATCAGCGCCGGAACGTTGCCCTCTAGCCAAACGTCTTTGACTGGATTGAAGCGTTCTCCGGATCCCTCTTGCTCACCCTCGAAGCGGAGGAAACGGATCTTGCACCCGGGTACCACCCGCGCGGGGTCTCTGCCAAAGAGCAATGCGCATGCGACATTCGGCCGGAACATCCGACTCTCAATCGTTCCCAGGTGTCTGAGTTCCAGAACCTCTTCGTCCGTCGTCTCCTTCGTGAGGTCGCGACTGCTCCTGAACCGCTCCGCAAACTGGGAGATCAGTTCCGCGTCGAAGTCATGGGGGAAGGCCAGCCTATCACATGGCTCACTCTCCAGGTCCAATTGGCCCTTATCGAGCTGGAGTTCCCGCTTCTGTTCGTCTGTTAGTTTCCTCTTGGAGTCACCGCGCCGCCAGAAGGCGTCCCCGCGCACGGTCTCGACGACTTTGTCCTTGCGGTAATGGACACGGAAGAGAACAACGAAGTCCGCTTGGCCATCGCCCCTAATCACCGGAGCGCGGCGGCTCTCGTAACGCGCATCCGGCGCATAGGTGTCACCAGCTTGTTCCAGGCGGTTCACCTTCTCCTGGCCCGACCTGACGCAGCCACTCATCGTCCCGTCATTCTCGATCCCAACCGCAATGAGACCACCATCGGGTTTGGTATTCGCGAACATGGAGAAATACTCGCCCAGAGCGTCCGGGTGGATCCCGGCAGGCTTGCGCTCAAAGCGACTGTCTTCTGTCAGCTTATTGAGGAGGGCTTGATCGGCCTTGGTGTACAATTCCTCCACGCTCCAGATGGCAGTTGGCCTGTCGAACCCTAGCTGAAGTTGCTGATTGGCAGCCATTCCTATTCACCCCCGGGGCACTACATGCGCGAGAGGCTGGGTATCGGTACAGCCTTTCGGAGAAGGCTACCGCGGATGGCCCGCCCCATGCTCCGACCCGACCTCGTCCTCGAGCACTTCCCACGCCTCGACGGGCCCATTGAGCGAGGCCAACTGGGCCACCTCCTCGGGCAGCCCCGAAGACGGCGCGCACAGGAGCAGGCCGTCGGGCCGCACCCGCACGGATAACTTGCCCGGCGCCTGGATGTGCGCCGCCTCGCGCAGCGCACCGGGCAAAGTCAGGCGCCCACGGGCGTCAATCTCCACCGTCTCGGCCATCGCTGATCCTCCTTCCCTCGCGTAGCCACTACCTCGCACCTGCTGAATTGTAGCCGGCGGCGCGGGGGGAGTCAAGGCAGCCGGTTCTTCGCGACTGCCCGCTCGACGTGGACCATGAGGAGAGCGACGTCGGCTGGGGAGACGCCGGCGATGCGGGAGGCCTGGCCGAGGGTGGCGGGGCGGAGCTGGGCGAGCTTGTCGCGGGCCTCGGCACTCAGCTCGGGCAAAGCCGCGTAGTCGAAGGCGTCGGGAATCCGCCGCGATTCGGTGCGGCGGAGGCGCTCGACCTCGATCCCCTGGCGCGCGATGTAGCCCTCGTACTTCACCTCGATCTCGACCTGTTCGATGGCCTCCTGGAGAAGCCTCTCGCGGGACGGGGACGTCCCGCCTACAGCCTGCGCCACCCGCTCGGCCAGAGGGGGGTCCATGGCCTCCAGAGCCGCGAAGGTGACGCCGGGCCGCCGCAACCAGCGGGCCAGGGGCAAGCCGTCGTGGTGGCGATGAATGATGTAGTCGAGGGTCTCGCGGATGGCCCGCTCCTTGGCCTGAAGCGCGGCCCACAGCGCGTCCTCGCACAGGCCGAGGCGGCGGGCGTGGGGCATGAGGCGGCGGTCCGCGTTGTCGTGCCGAAGGAGCAGACGGTACTCGGCGCGCGAAGTGAACATGCGGTACGGCTCGCGGGGCGAGAGCGTCACCAGGTCGTCAATGAGGACGCCGATGTAGGCTTCGGAGCGGCCGAGGACGAAGGCCTCGCGGGGCACAGACGCCCCGCCCACAAGGGCGGCGTTGATGCCGGCCATGAGCCCCTGGGCCGCCGCCTCCTCGTAGCCCGAAGTGCCATTGATCTGCCCCGCCAGGAAGAGGCCGGGCAGCCGCTTGGTCTCCAATGACGGCTTGACCTGGTAGGGCGGCACGAAGTCGTAGGCGATGCCGTAGCCGAACCGCACGATGTCGCACTGCTCCAGGCCGCGGATGCTGCGGACCATCGCCACCTGGACCTCGGGCGGGAGGGTGTTGAACAGGCCGTTGGCATAGACCTCGTGCGTGTGCTCGCCCTCCGGCTCAAGGAAGAGCTGGTGGGAGGTCTTTTCGGGGAAGCGGACGACCTTCGCCTCAATCGAGGGGCAGTAGCGGGGGACGGCCCCGACGGCTCGGCCCGACATCTCGGCGGAGCGATGGGCGCTCGCCCGCACTATCTCGTGGGTCCGCTCGTTCGTGTGGGCCATGTGGCATGGAATGCTCGGGCGCTGGATTGCGGCGGTGGAGAACGAGAATGGACGGGGCGGGTCGTCGCCATACTGGGGCGTGAGGACGGAGTAGTCAATCGTGCCGCCGTGGAGGCGCGGCGGGGTGTTGGTGGTAAGGCGGCCGACCTCGAAGCCCAGGCGCCGCAAGTCGTCCGAGATGCCCAGGGCCGGCGGCTCCCCCGCGCGGCCCGCGGGCGTCTGCTGCTCGCCCAGGTGGACCATGCCGTTGAGGAAGGTGCCTGTGGTGAGGACGACGCACCGGCCGCGGTGCTCGACGCCGACGGTGTCGCGGACGCCGACGCATCGCCCGCCCTCGACCAGGAGGCCGCACACGCTCGCTTGGCGGAGCCACAGGTTCGCCTGCTCCTCCAGGAGCAGCTTCATCGTCCGCGAGTAGAGCCAGCGGTCGGCCTGGGCACGGGGCGAGTGGACGGCGGGGCCGCGGCCGCGGTTGAGCATGCGGAACTGGATGCCCGTCCGGTCGGTCACGATGCCCATCAGGCCGCCGAGGGCGTCAATCTCGCGGACCAGTTGTCCCTTCGCCAGCCCGCCGATGGCCGGGTTGCAGGACATCTTGGCGATGGTGTCGAGGTTGATCGTCAGGAGCAGCGTCCTGGCGCCCAGGCGTGCGGCAACGTGGGCGGCCTCACAGCCCGCGTGGCCCGCCCCGACCACGACGACATCGAACACATCTGGGGCCTGTGCCTTCCTGGTCATCGGGTCACTCTCACGGCGGCGCCGCGGCCGACGCCCAACACGTCGGCTGCGGAACGGCGATTGGCCGAGACCTCGAGGAGGCCCGAGCTGCCGATGACGGCGAGCAGCCTGCCCACGCCGACGTCCGCGTAGGCGCGCTGAACACCCTCGATGGTCGCATCGGCGATGCCTACCTCCAGGACCGCGTCGCCCGTCGGGTCCAGCGCCGCCAGATCCTGGCGGGAGATGTTCGTGATCAGGTTGCCGAAGCGGTCCACGTGGACCACGGTGCCCTCGATCACCCTATCGGCGACGCGACGCGGGGCAGCCTCCGCCAGTGGCACAGGGTCGCTCACGGGCCGGCCCAGCTCCCCCACGTCCACCCCGAGCGTCAGGTGGGCTGCGACGGGGGCGAAGATGTCGCGGTCGTGGAACGTCATGCTCACGGGATGGCGGAAGTACGCCCCATTGCTCACGCTGACGAGTCGCGTCGCGGGCGACTGGGCCAGGACTATGCTCAGCAGCCCATTGTCGGGGGCCATGAGCACGTGGCCCTGCACCTCGGCGGCCAGGATGCGGCGCTCGCTCCCCACGCCGGGGTCCACCACCGCCACGTGGACCGTGCGGGGCGGGAAGTAGCGGAACGACCAGGCCAACACGTAGGCCGCCCCCACGATGTCGTGCGGCAACACCTCGTGCGACACGTCCACCAGCAGCACGTCGGGGTTCACGCTGAGCGCGGCGCCCTTCATCGCGGCCACATAGGGGTCCGCCGTCCCGAAGTCGGTGAGGAACGTGATGCAGCCTCGGCTCAAGGAGCGACTCCTGTCCCCAATCGTCCTCGTCCCTCGTCCTCGTCCCTCGTCCTCGCTTCCGCGTGCAGGTGTGCACGCCCTCCCCGCGTCGCGGCCACGGCCTCGGCTCCCATGTGCTTGAAGACATAGATCTCCGGGTTCACGTACCGCATGTCCTCGGGCAGCGAGTCGGTCGGACCGGTCAGCGGCGGGCCGGCGACGGCAAAGCGTTGCAAGCGGTACTCCCCATGCCTCTCGCCTGGCGGCATTGTACCCACCTGGAGGCTGCTGGTCACGAAGAAGTCGTGCCGCCGGGGCGGGCCACCATCGGCGAGGACCACCAGCCGCTCCTCCCCCCTGGCTCTCCCGGCCAGGCGGCTCTCGACATCGAGCGGGGGCATGTCGTATTGCCACGGCCACTCGGCCACGGCGACCACGGCATCGGCAGGCACGTGCTTCGCAATCCACTCGCCGGCGACTGTCCGCACGTTCTCCGTCGCATAGAGCCGCGCCCAGCCCCAGCTCACCACCGCCGCCGGCCCCACCAGTACGAGCAACGCCACAGCGGCCACGCCCACCCGCACCCCCCGGTGGCACAGGCATCTTGCCTGTGCCAGGAGGTCCCACGTAGCCGCAAGCCCCCGCGCGGCCAGGAGCGCCAGGCAGGGGAGCAGGCCGACGTAGTAGCGCGAGTATGCCCGGCCATCCACCCCCACAATCACTGCCCACAGGAAGAGCCACGCCAGGAGCAGCCAGTCGTCGCCCGTCCGCCTCACCAGCGCCCACACGACGCCCAGGGCCACGACAACCGCCAGCGGCCACGTGACGAGTGCCGGCAGCATCCGCGGCAGGTGCGTCACCCACCCGAATGAGAGCAGCCGGCCAAACAGACCGCCCGACACGTGGCCCGTCTCCGCCCCGAAGTGCTGGATGAACTGGTCGGCCCGCAGCAGGTGGTAGGGGCTGGTGAGGGCAAAGACCGCGATCATCATGATGAGCGACACGCCCACGCCCGTCGCCGCCTCGGTCCAAGTGTCCTCCTCCCGCCGCACGCGGAGGAAGGCCGTGAGCGGGATGAGCGCCCACAGCACAACCGAGAAGAACTGGAAAGCCACGCACAGCCCCGCCGCGGCGCCCGCTGCGTCGTACCACTTCGCCGTCCCCGCCTCGTTCAGCTTGCGGCAGGCGAGGAAGAAGAGTATGGCGGCCAGGGCCATGCACGTGTCGCGGGTCAGGTTGTGCGCGTGGATGCCGAGCGCAGGCATGGCCGCCAGCAGCCCCATCGCCAGCAGGCCCGCCTTCCCCCCCGCCTTGCACACGAGGAGAAGGGCGCCCACAGCCGCGAGCAGCGACAGGGCACGCCCCACAAGATACAGCCGCCCCATCTCGCCGGGATGGTCGTAGTAGAACGCGATGTCGCACTCCAGCCGCACCGCGCCCAGGAGCCAGCAGACCCCCTCGACCGCGCCGACCAGATAGGTGTGGAGGGCGGGGTAGATGTAGCTCCCAGGGTCGAAGTCCAGTTGTCCCGGCCGCATGTCGGCCAGGCTCTTGAACACCTGGTACTCGTCGGGGTGATAGGAGCGGATGGGATTGAAGATGTCGCGGCGGCGGCGGATCTCCTCCCACTTCGCGGGGTCGAGCCCGGGCGGCAGCTTCGGCGCCACGCCGTGCGAGGGGCGCTGGTCCCAGAAGCCCCCGCCTGCCGCGAGCGCCTCGGGGAGGCGTGCCTTCAGCTTCGCGGCCCCTTCGAGCCGCGCCCGCTCGGCGTTCGG
>VGYV01000310.1 GCA_016872855.1 Planctomycetota bacterium | reverse complement strand
TTTACAATTCCGGGGCGCTCATTTCAGGCGGGAAATCTCGTTGTACTGGGGGGAGAGGCCAGTTGCACTAAGATGGGTGGGGGTGCCGACGAGGACGGCTGGGGAGGCGCCCCCCCCTCCCCCCCTTTGGACGCGCGTGGCGCAATGGTGAACGACTCTGGCAAACAGTGAGCGACTCTGAGCCGGAATGGCGAGAATCGCCGAACGGCGAGTGGGCGACTCTGGCAGACACTGGCCAACACTGAGCTACATTGTGCCACTTGCATTTGCGGGCGGAACGTACATACTGATGTGATACGGGTAGGGAGGGCTGCCAACAAGGAGATGCCACAGTGCACACGAACGCCCAGTCGCGCCGGCAGTGGCTTGCCCGCGCCGGGGCAGGCGCCGCCGCCCTCAGCGTAGTGTCGAGAGGCGTCCTCGGCGGCGAGGGGCGCAAGGCGCCAAGCGACGTGCTCACCCGCGCCACCATCGGCATCGGGGGCGCACTCGCGGGCACCGTCCGCCCCAACGAGCCGGGCAAGCCCCCCTTCATGCTCGCGGTGTGCGACGTGAATGAATCCCGCCTTCAGGGAGCGCTCAACAGGGCCGGCTCCCCGTGCGAGGGCTACGTGGACTTCCGCCGGGTGCTGGACCGCAAGGACATTGACGTGGTGTACATCGGCACGCCGCCGCACTGGCACGCGCTCATCTCGATCATGGCCATGCAGTCGGGGAAGGACGTCTTGTGCGAGAAGCCGATGACGCGCTTCATTGCGGAGGGCCGGGCGGTGGCGAACACCGCCCGCCGTTACCGCCGACTCTTCCAGATCGGCACCTACGGGCGCTTCGGCGTCGGGAGCAACGACCGCACTTACAAGACCATGGCCAGCGGGGTGATCAAGGACAACGGCCCAGTCGTCCGCTTCTCCCGCCCCGGCTACGACTGGAAGGTGAAGATGTGGAGCGGGCGCACGCACCTCGAGCCGCAGCCGGTGCCGAAGGGGTTCCACTACAACATGTGGCTCGGCCCGTCCCCCTTCAAGCCGTATCATCCGCATCGGGCTTCCGGCAGCTTCCGCGGTTACTGGGACTACGACGGCGGCGGGCTGGCCGACATGGGCGAGCACTACCTCGACGGCCCGCAGTGCCGCTACGGGAAGGACCACACCAGCCCGGTCGAGATCGAGGCGTCGGCCCCTCAGCCCCAGCACCCCGACGCCGTGCAACTGTGGGGCTGGGTAAGCCTGAAGTACGCCGACGGCACGACGTTCGTCTTCGAGAGCGGCGAGTGGGGCGAGCCGTGCCCTATCGAGAGCCGCGGCCTGCCCGCGCTGACGACCGAGCAGGAGAAGGCCGTGGCCGCGGTGCCGGACACGCCGCGGAAGTATGGCGCCGGCGAGGGCAGCTTCGAGGAGGCGGTCCGCCTGCGCGTCGAGTGCGCGGGCAACGCCGACGTGTCGCAACGCTGCGCCACGCTGCTCCACCTGGCCAACATCGCGATTCGCCTCGGCCGCAAGCTCCGCTACGACCCCGACAAGGAGCAGTTCATCGGCGACGAAGAGGCGAACCGCCTGGTGAACGTGCCCATGCGGGCGCCCTGGCACCTGCCCGTATGAAGGAGGGTGTTCGGCGATCGGTGTTCGGTGTTGGGGGGCCGATCCGTCGGATCGGTCGGATCAGTCCGATCCGGCAGAGAAAAGGAGAGCTGGCATGTTCATTCGAGCGGGCAAAGGCGTATGGTGGGTGTTGGCGTTGGCCTTCTGTAGCACCGTGGCGGTGGCCGCTGAGCCGCCCCAGGGCATGGCCGCCCTCGTGCAGAAGCTGCCGTGCGACAAGCCCGAGGAGGCACAGGCCATCCTCCAGGAAATCCTCAAGGGTGCGCCCGACAGCGTCGTCGAGCTGACGAAGATGCTCAAGGAGCCTGGGAAGGAGGACGACAGCAAGGCCCGCTTCGCGCTCCACGGCCTGGCGACCTGGGTGCAGCGGCCCGACGCCGAGGCCGAGCGCAAGCTCTTCGCCGAGACCCTCGTGAAGCAACTGGAGACCGGCCTGCCCCCACAGGTCAAAGCCTTCCTCATGATGCAGCTCCAACTCGCCGGCGGGCCGGAGAGCACCCCCGCCCTCGGCAGGTCCCTCCTCGACAAGGAGCTCTGCGAGTATGCGGCCCAAGCGATGCTGGCGATCAAGGACAGGGCGGCCATCGCCCTCCTCCAGGAGGCGCTGCCGAAGGCCACGGGGCCGTGCCGCGTGACCATCATCCAGGCCCTCGGCGTTCTGCGGGCCGCCAAGGGCCAGGCCGCCGCGGTGAAGGCCCTCGGCGATGAGGACCGCGAGACGCGCCTCGCCGCGGCGTTCGCCCTTGCCAACTCAGCCGACCCCGCGGCCGTGGCGCCGCTGCTGAAAGGCGCCGAGGCCGAGGAGCTTTACGAACGCAGCCAGATGACCGACGCCGCGCTCCTCCTCGCCCGCCGCCTGAGCGAGACGGGCGAGAGGGCAGCCGGGACGAAGCTGGCCCGCCAGCTCCTCGCGAGCAAGGCGGGCGGCGTCCACGTGCGCTGCGCCGCGCTCATCGCCCTCGCAGCCGTGGCCGGCGAGGAGGCGATGGACGACGTGCTGGCCGCGATGAGCAGCGACGACCTTGACCTCCGGGCAGCCGGCATCTCCGCCGCCATCGCCATGCCCGGCGAGAAGGCCACCCAGCGCTGGGTCGCCCAGCTCAAGGACGCCAAGCCCGCCGCCAAAGTCGCCATCCTCGACCTCCTTGCCAAGCGCGCCGATGCGGCCGCGTGCCCCGCCGTCATCGAGGCGATGGGCGATGCCGACGACGCGGTGCGCCTCGCCGCCGTCAAGGCCGCGGCCACGACGGGCACCGAGGCCGCGGTGCCGCCCCTAGTGGCGAAGCTGGCCGGGCAGAGCGCGCCCGAACGCTCCGCCGCACAGACCAGCCTGCTCCAACTCCGCGGCGACGCGGCGACCGCCGCCATCGTGAAGCAGCTCGATGCCGCGGCCGCCGATGCCAAGGCCGCCCTGCTCGACATCCTTGCCGGCCGCAAGGGACGCGAGCACCTGAAGACCATCCTAGGCTACACGACCGACGCGAACCCCAGGATCGCCGCCGCAGCCGTCGGCGCGCTCGGCAAGCTCGCGGAAGAGAGCGACCTGCCGACGCTCGGCAAGCTGCTCCTGGAGGCGAAGGACGACGCGGTGCGCTCCGCCGCCGAACGTGCCCTCGCTTCCGCCTGCTCGCGGCTGGCCGACAAGGAGAAGGCCACGGCCACCGTCGCCGCCGCACTAAAGGACACCCAGGGCGCCGCCCGCGCCGCGCTCCTCCGCGTCCTCGGCGGCATCGGCACCCAGGGCGCCTATCAAGCCCTGCGCGCCGCCGTCACCGACGCGGACGACGCCGTCAAGGATGCCGCCATCCGCGCGCTGGCCGACTGGCGCGACGACGCCCCCGCCGCCGACCTGCTCCAGGTGGCAAAGACCACCGACAAGCCGGCACACCACGTCCTGGCCCTTCGCGGCTACATCCGCATGATCGCGCTCCGCAAGGAGCGCTCCGCCGCCGACCGCCTGAAGATGTGCCAGGAGGCGCTGGCCGCGGCCAAGCGCGACGAGGAGCGACGGGCCGTCCTCGCCACCGTCACCGACATCCCGACCCCCGACGCCCTCAAGATGGCCGAGACCTGCCTGGCCAACGCCGCGCTCAAGAACGAGGCGGCCATAGCCGTCATACGCATCGCCAAGGCCACGAGCGGCGGCGACGCCGAGGGCGCCAAGCAGGCCATCGCCAAGGCCGCCGCCGCATCCGACAACGCGGAGGTCCAGAAGCAGGCCAAGGAGGCCGTAGCCTTCCTCGACCGCAATCAAGGCTTCATCGCCACCTGGCTCGCCAGCGGCCCCTACAAGGTGGGCAAGACAAGCGTGGTCCACGACCCCGAGAAGCCCGACGCGAAGGACATCAAGTGGAAGCTCGTGGCCGCCGCGGGCGACCAGCCGGGCTTCATTGACCTCAACAAGGAGCTTGGCGCCCCTGGCCACTGCGCCGGCTACCTCAAGTGCCAGGTCTACTCCCCCAAGGACCAGTCCGCCGTCATCGAGAGCGGCAGCGACGACGGAATGAAAATCTGGCTCAACGGCGCCGTGGTCATGGACAAGGACGTGCCCCGCTCCTTCAAGCTCAACGAGGACCAGACCAAGGTCACGCTCAAGGAGGGCTGGAACCAGTTGCTCATCAAAGTCGTCAACGGCGGCGCCAACTGGGAGGCCGCCGTGCGCCTCCGTACCCCCGATGGCGGCCAGATTCCGGGCATCAAGCTCAAGGCCGAATGAGCGCTGCACCTGCACACAATATGTTTGTTGTCCATGCCTTGACAATGCGTTTCAGTTGTGTATAGTGAGGATAGCCAGACATGGAAGAACCTGGCGGCATTCCGGACTTCGACGAGAACGGAAACCTGCCGCCAGGCGTCTACTGTGTCTCCCTGGCGGAGATTGAGGAGCGCTTCACCTGGAACCAAACGCGTCGCGACCTCTTCAGCGGCCTCAAGCGAGCACTCGCCAGTCTCGCGCACGCCGGAGTGAAGCGGGTGTGGATTGGCGGGAGCTTCGTAACGGCAACGGAGCTGCCAGAGGACGTTGACGGGTGCTGGGAGCCGGATGCCTTGGTGGACTCTAGCGGGATGAGCCATGATCGAGAATGAGCGACAGCGCCACGCGACGCTCGCGCAAATTGAGCGACTGAAAGGAGCGTTGGAGACCTCCCGCCGCGCCGAGGGGAAGATGGACGACCGCATCTACCACGCAATGATTGTCGGGATCCAGGGGATGATCGAGGAGTTGAAACAGGAGTTGCGCGGGTACGAGGAGCTCCAAAGGGCGGCATCGCTGCACCTGGGCAGTGCCGAGCACCTGCCTGAGGCGCTCATCAAGGCACGCATAGCACGCGGCTACACGCAAAAGGACCTGGCCGAACGGCTCGGGCTCCAGCCCCAGCAGATCCAGCGCTACGAGGCAAAGCGGTACCGCTCCGTGAGCTTCAAGCGGCTGATTGAGATCATGCGTGCGCTGGACTTGCGGCTCGAGGCGGACATCCCCCTGCGGCCAACGCCGGGCGGCGGCAGGGCCGAAGCCGCTCTGACCGCCGTGGGCGAGGAGCAGGTGCCTTACGGCCGAAAGCGCTCCAGGCGTTAGACGGGGGAGAAGCGTTGCGCGCCGCAATCCTCACTGGAGCAGCAGCAATGCTCGCGGGCGTCCTCTCCGGTTGCGGCGCCCCGGCAGCCCCCAGCCGCGCGCCGCTCTTCCGTTTCCTTCAGATCAACGACACGCACGTTGATGCCGACGCGGGGAAGGACGGCTACGAGAAGGCCGACGAGAAGGCGCGGTGGCTGATCGAGGCCGCGGCCTCGGGCGAGCACTTCCCAAAGCCCGACTTCGTGGTAGGCATCGGCGACCTCATCAACGGCGAACGCCTCGATGCCCTGGCCCCCGACCTGCGGCTCCTCCGCGACATGCTCAAGCCGCTCCGCGTCCCCTTCTACCCCGTCGTGGGCAACCACGAGGTCATCCAACAGGAGGGCAGCCCGAAGCACGAGCAGGCATTCCGCGAAGCGTTTGGCAACGACCGCGTGAACTACACGTTCACCCACGGCGGCATCCTGTTCATCGCCCTGAACAACGCAGGGGCGTGCTGCGTGGGGCCGGCGGTGGTCAAGGCGCGAAACGACTGGCTCCGCCGCACGCTCGACGGCGCGCGCGGCGTGCCGAAGATCATCCTCTGCCACATCCCACTCGTCCCTTTGCGCGAGGAGGCCGTGCTGGCCAAGAGCTTCGGGTTCCGAAGCTACATTGACCATGACGGGGCGACGCTGAGGATCGTCGAGGAGCACGCGGACTCGGTCATCGCCGTGCTCTCGGGCCACCTGCACCTCACGGGCGTGGTCGAGCGCAAGGGCATCTACCACATCTCCATCGCCGGCACCGCGTCGTATCCCTGCGACTACGCCCTCTACTCGGTCTTCCCCGACCGCATCGAGGCTGCCGTCCGCCAGCTCCCGCGCGAGCTTGTGACCCCCGGCACCAACATCCACGGCAGGCCGCGCTACATCGGCGACTTCACCGACGGCGCCCACAAGACCCCGTGGGACTATGTCGCGGGCAATCCCCCCGAGCGAGATTTCACGATTCGGCTCCCCAAAGAGCCGCGGAGCAGGAAACCATGACGAAGCTGATGCTGGCCATCCCTCTCTTGGCTGCCGCCGCTCTGGGCGGCGAGCGCCCGCAGGCCGTGTGGGAAACGACGCTGAAGGAGCGGATCGGCCACGAGTGGACGGGCGAGCTTGTGCACTTCGACATCCCGATCCGCGTCGCGGCGGACCCCGCGCACCATCGCCTGATGCTCGTCGAGGGCGAGGCGGCGACCGAAATCCCATTCCAGGCCACTGTGTCGGAGGATAAGAAGCGCCAGCTCTGGTGCGTCGTGGACCTTCCGCCCTTCGCGGAGAAGACGCTGCGGCTTGAGGCGCGGCCGGCGGCGAAGGAACTCTCAGCGCCGATGGCCACCACCGAGGCGAAGGACCGATGGCAGATCGAGAATGGGGCGCTCCGCATCGAGGTGCCGAAGGGGAGCGACCAGAAGACTGCGGAGAAGGATGCGCCCACTCCCCTCCTCCGCCTCCAGAACGCCGCCGGAAGCCCCTGGGTCGGCGCGGGGCGCTTCAGGGGCACGGGCGACCTGCTCTCCCTCAAGGCCGCCCTCCATCCCGGCCCGGTGACGACCGAGGCGATGTTCCACTACGAGTTCGAGAAGGGCAAGTACGACGCCTGGCTCCGCCTCATCCGCGGCCAGCCCGAAGTCCTCTGGATGGAACGCTTCGCCTTCGAGGGCGCCGACGCGGCGCTCGAATGGGACCTCGCGGGCTTCGAGCCGGGCACCGGCGTGTGGGACTACTATCGCACCAAGGGCAAGTGGCGGCAGACCAGCCTCGGCGTCTCCAAGGCCTACCCGATCGAGGATGGCCAGGAGGAGTCGACGACCTTCACGCCGTGGATCCATTGGTGGCAGGATGATGTCTCGACCTGGCTGGAGCTGTGGGACAAGGAGAAGGCGTGGGCGGTCGGCATCTTCACCGGCAGCCCGCTCGACTGGAGCCCCGAGGACCGCGAGGCCTACCGCGCCGCCGCCTTCCGCCTCGTCCGCAGGGGCCGCGCGGCCACGCTCAGCCTCCCGCTTCGCAAGGGCACACGCTCCTGGGGCCTCTCGCTGGCCAGGCGCACGCCTGACGAGCGGATCGGGCCGAACACCGCCGTCGGCCCGGCCGACACCGCCCGCCGCCAGATCAAGCACGCCGAATCGCCTCTCGACGAGGTGAAGGACTACGTGCTGACCGACGACACGCCGCCGCAGTCGTATCCTCTCTTCGCCATCACCAAGGACGACCGCGAGCGGCTGCGCCAGGCGATGGGCCAGGACGTGCCGTTCCTCAAGAAGCTCGCAGCCGCCGCCGAATGGGCGAAGGGCGCCAAGCCCATCGAGGACGCCGCGGGCTTCTGGCACATGGGCGTCCCGCCCGACAAGCGGCCGTGGCCCGGTGGCCTGCCACCGAAGGACACGCTGGCCGCCGCGGCCCTCCTGGGCATCCCCTGGCCCGCCGAGAGCCACCTCCGCTGCACCGTGATGCGCGAGGGCCTCGCCTGCTCCGAGAACATCCTCCGCCACGTGACCGGCCCCGGCATGGGCATTGCGCCCCACAACTGGATGACCGGCGGTCCCACGCAATACCTGCACGCGCTCATTGACCTGGCGATGCCCCACCTCAGTTCGCGCGAGCGCGAGGTGTTGCGCGCCCGAATGCTCTTCCTCGGCTACAAGCTGTCCAGCGAGAAATACTGGTCGCCCCGTCTCGGCTTCGCCGCCAACCCGAACATGACCACGCTCGTCTACGCCCAGCTCGCCTTCATCTCGTTCCTCTTCCCAAAGCACCCGATGGCCGAGGCGTGGCGGAAGGCGGGCGTCGGCGAGATGTTCCACGAGGTCGAAACCTGGTCCGGCCCCAACGGCGGCTGGCTCGAGGCCCCCCACTACGCCACCGTGGCCCTCGACTTCATCGTGGCCATCGGCTACGCGCGGAAGAACCTCGGCCTCGGCGACGACCTGCTCTACCACGAGCGGCTCAAGAAAGCGGTCGAGTGGCTCGCCAAGATCGCCACCCCGCCCGACCCCCGCTTCAAGGGCCTCCGCCACTCGCCCCCCATCGGCAACACCTGGCTGTATGAAACCACCTGCCTGCCCGGCTACATGGCCGGCGTCTGGCGGCAGCGCGACCCCGACTACGCGAACGCCATGCGCTGGAGCTGGGAGCAGCAGGGCTGTCCCACCTGGCCCGGCATCGGCGGCGCCTATCCCGCCACCGACGGCATCCGCGAGGTGCTCTTCGACACCACGCCCTCCAAGGCCGCGCCCAAGTGGGGCAGCGAGCACTTCCCCGGCAGCGGCGTCCTCCTCCGCGCCCACTTCCCAAGCGACCGCGAGACCTACTTCCACCTCATCCAGGGCCATCTCCACGACCACTACGACGACGACAAGGGGAGCTTTGAGCTTTGGGGCAAAGGCCGTCCCCTCTGCTGCGACTTCGGCTACCACGGCTTCGACCCCGCCGAGCACCACAATCGCGTTGACATCAATGGCAACAGCAAGATTGCCGCCTTCGCTACCACGCCCGCCGCGGACTTCGTTCACAACCAGCAGGGCGCCTGGAACCGCTACGTGCTCCTCGTCAAGGACGCCGACCCCCTCGGCCCCAACTACTTCCTCATCCGCGACGACGTGGCCAAGGACGCCCCCAAGCCCGGCAACTGGCGCCTGTGGGTGAGCACGGATGAGGAGATGAAGAGGTCTCACGCAGGGGGAGCAGAGAAGAAAGGCATCAGCGTGGCGGCCAGGGGGAGAGACGACGTGGACCTGGACATCTGGTTCCCCCCATTGGCCGCCGCGTTGTTGCCCATCGAGAAGGACGTAGTGAAGACGACGCCCTTGAGCATCAAGACCCATAGCGCCGGCCCGCCGAGCACGGACCAGCGGGGGCTGCACCTCGTCCTCGCCCCGGGCGCGAGCCTGCCATTCGTCCTCTACCCGCGCCTGCGGGACGAGAAGCCCCCCGCCATCTCAGTCCACGGCCAGCCCGAGGCCATCGAGGTCGCCACGGCGGCCGGCAGCGACTACCTTTTCCTCAGCCCCGAGCCCCGGGAGTTGCGGGTCGCCAACATCCGTTTCAAGGGCACGGCGGGGGTCGTCCAGGTGAGGCCCAAGCAGATCATCCTCACCCTCTGCCAGCCCGGCGAGCTGAGCTTCGACCGCTTCGAGCTGAAGAGCGCCGAGCCGGCGAGCAAGGCGTTCGACAGGCCATAGGCTCGATCGCTCAGGTCGGTCCGATCCGTCCGATCCGTCCGATCTGTCTCCATGTGCTTGCCCCAGCTTCACCAACTGCTATAATCGCATCCCCATGAAGAGCAAGTGGGCGATCTTCGGGAGCGCGTTCGTCATCGGCCTCTCGGGCGCGATGATGCCGGGGCCGCTGCTGGGCGCGTGCATCGGCTACACGGCGGAACGCGGCTTCGTGGCGGGCGGGCCGCTGTTGGTGCTCGGCCACGCGCTGCTGGAGCTGGCGCTCGTGATGCTCGTGCTTGCGGGCATCGGCCCGCTGCTGTCGCGGCCAAGGGTGGGCGCTACCATCGGGCTTGTCGGCGGCGCTGTCCTCATTTGGATGGGCTATGGGATGGTCACGTCAGCGTTTCTCCCCGATCTCAGAATGACCCCCATTCCCCAATCGTCCTCGTCGTCGTCCTCGTCCTCGAATTCTGCGACAAAGGAGAGCCCAAAGAGGTCCGACGACGACGAGGACGACGACGAGCACGATCGGACTCAGTTTGGTCAGGCGTGGCTCACGAATCCCATCCTGGCTGGGATTCTCATCTCGCTGGCGAACCCCTACTGGTCGCTCTGGTGGGCGACGATCGGGCTGAAGTACATTGCTCTTTCGCGCGAAAGAGCCAACGC
>VGYV01000309.1 GCA_016872855.1 Planctomycetota bacterium | reverse complement strand
GGCGGGCCGTGGGGCATGGACATCATCGGCTGGTCGGGCGCCGTGGAGCTGGGTGCGCAGACGGGCGCCACGCCCGACGGCCGCCGCCGCGGCGAGCCGCTGGCCGACTGCGCCGGCCCCGCCCAGGGGCGAAACGTCCGCGGCCTCACCGCCACCCTCAACTCCACCCTGCGGCTCCCCCACAAGCACGCCCACGGCCCGATGGTGCTGAGCCTGCGTTTCCCCAAGCACGTCGTCGCGGGAGGGGAGGGGAGGGCGAAGCTCAAGGCCGCCGTCGAGACCTACTGCCGCCAGGGCGGCCAACAGCTCCAGATCTCCATCGCCAGCACCGACGACCTCCGTGCCGCCCAGCGCGACCCCGATGCCTGGCGCGACCTCATGGTCCGCGTCGGCGGCTTCTCCGCATACTTCGTCCAACTCGACCGCAAGTTCCAGGACGACATGCTCGCCCGCTCCGAGATGGAACTGTGAAAGGAGAGCGACATGCGTAAGGCGTTGCGGCTGTCTGTGTTGCTCGGCTTGGGTGCGGTGGGCTTCGCCGCCGAGAAGACGGCGGAGTTCGATCCCGACCTGCCGCCCTGCGTGGTGAAGACCGAGCCGGCCAACCGGGCGAAGGACGTTGATTTCGGCCTCCGCGAGATCAAGGTCACATTCGACCGCCCAATGGCTCAGGAGAAGTCCTGGTCCTGGATGATCGTCGTCGAGTGCGGCCTCTACCCCGGCTATCGCGGTTCCGCCGAGCCGCGCTGGGAGGCCGACGGCCGCACCTGCGTCCTGCCCGTGCGCCTCAGCCCCGACACCCTCTACGCCGTCGGCGCCAACAGCCCCCGCAACTGGGGCTTCCGCGACACCAAGGGCAAAGCCGCCGTCCCCTTCGCCTGGGTCTTCAAGACCCGGAAAGCCGCCGGCCAGCGCGGAGGGCTGTAGCCTCCCGCGGCCACGGAGCGGGAAAGCGCTTGCGTCCGCCCCCTTGTGCTGGTAGGATGTCGGCGTTGAGGAGTCGCGTATGGTCCGGCGAGAGGTGCTTAAGGACATTGTGGGCCGCATCGTCGAGGTGGCGAACCCCGAGCGCATCGTCATGTTCGGCTCCGCCGTCCGTGGGGAGATGGGGCCGGACAGCGACATTGACCTTCTCGTGATCAAGCAGGGGCCGGTACACCGCCGGCGTCTGGCGCGCGCCATCTACCGCCGGATGATCGGCGTGGGGCAGGCCGTGGACGTCATCGTGGCGACGCCGGAGGACATTGCGCGCTACGGCCAAAGCCCCGGGCTCGTCTATCGCTCAGCACTCCAGGAGGGAGTGGACATCTATGTCGCAACCCCAGCGTCTTCCTCCGAACGATCCTCGTGAATGGCTGAACCGAGCCCGGAGCAACCTTGCCCGGGCCGGGGCCACCAGGGGCGTACCCGATGTCTATCTCGAGGACATCTGCTTCGACGCCCAGCAGGCCGCGGAGAAGGCGATCAAGGCGGTCGTGGTG
Organism: Planctomycetota bacterium; assembly: GCA_016872855.1. Classification (GTDB taxonomy): domain Bacteria; phylum Planctomycetota; class PUPC01; order DSUN01; family DSUN01; genus DSUN01. The sequence continues at coordinate 8,565 of VGYV01000309.1, read as the reverse complement.
TCCAAGGGAGTTGACTTCCCGAAGATCCACGACATTGCTGACCTCCTGAGTCTTGTAAGCGAGTCGGGCGTACCAGTGCCGCCCGAGGTCGCGGCTGCGGCGGAGCTGACGGACTACGCAGTGGTGGCGCGCTATCCAAGCGCCGTCGAGCCAACCACCGAGGAAGACTGCGATGCCGCCATACAGGCGGCGCGGGCTGTCTTCGAATGGGCTTGCGGGGTGATCGGGGTGTCGTTCCCGGATAGCCCGGAGGATGAGGTCGGCGAGCAGTCTCAGTAACACCTGCGGACGCGCCAGGTGCGCCAAGCAGTCCCTCCCGCCTATACCGAGGGCCAAGACATGGGGGACTCCGACTGGCTGCTGTGGGCCATCTTGGTTGTCGCAAACATCCCGCTCTACATTCTCCTGGGTAGCCTCTTCTACGGGAGCTGGGAGAGGTACAAGGAGCTCTGGTGGGCGCTGCGGGACACGGGGGGCATGGGCGAGTGGAAGTGGCCCTGGGAAGGATGGGGATTGGCATGGGAGACATGGACCGAGCACACTTGGGAGGCGATCCGCTTTCTGCTTTACGTCGCCTGCTGCGTCCTGCTTGTGATTGGGGAATACCTGCTCATCCGCAGGCTATGGCCGAGGCCCGACCCGTGGGACATCCTGAAATCGCTTCATGGCTGACCGGGCTCTGAAGAAACGAAAGGACATGTGCTGGAATGACCCCCCGCGAACGCTTTCTGGCAGTGATGGAGTACCAGCCGCCCGACAGGGTGCCGAATTGGGAGCTGGGCTGCTGGGGCTAGACGATTGACCGCTGGCAGGCCGTTCCTCCATGCCCCCTGAGCGTGGTGTCCCAGCCTAGCGGCCTCCCGCCGCGGGTGCCGCGAAGCAGGCGACCTCGCCATGGGCGGTGACGAGGACGACGCGGCCGCCAGCGGCCGCCAGGGCATTCGGGCGGGGGGCGAACTCGGCCGGAACCCTGGCTATCGGCTTCCCATCCGCACGGGCCACCATTTTCAGGACGTGGCCGTTCCAGGCGATGACGGCGTCGTCGGCAACAATGAGAGTGCCGGGCGGCACGGCGTTGGGCCATTTCGGGGTGCTCGGTGGTGCCGCGGGGAACTGCGTCTCAAGGGTCGCGCGCAAGTCGCGGAAGACGGGCCGGTAGCCGAAAAGGAACACGCCGCCGTCTACGACGACCGGGGCGGTCGTCTGTCCGAAGGAGATCGGCTTGGTGCCGAACATGGCCCGCTCGACATTCGTGGCGCCGCCGTCGGGGAGGCGCCCGGCCTTCTCGGCCAGGCGCGGGTCGTCGGCCCCGTGGAGCCGGCCGGTGTGGGCATCCACGGCCACGAAGGGATGGGTGGAACCGGCCGTTCGGTCGGCCCCGCCGACGAACAGGAGGCCCTCGGCCAGGGCCAACTCGGGCCCGCCGAGGTTCTGGACCTCGATGTTGGAGCGCTGGGTGCTGTCGCCGCGCCGGCCCCACCAGAGGAGCTTGCCGTCGCTCTTGCGCACGGCGGCCGGCGCGAACATGCCGTGGGGGACGTAGAGCAGGTCCTTCGAGGCGGCGAGCGGCCCGGACGGCGAGACGCCATGCGGGCTGATCCCGCCCTCGGGCCCGGTGAGCTCGACGGCCCGGCCGAGGCCATCGTTGCACCAGCGCGGCTGGCCGGTCGCCGCGTCGAGGGCGTGGACGAAGACGCGGTCGTGGCTGCAGTGGCCGGCGTAGAAGTGGGCCACACCGTCGTCCACGACGACGCCGCCGGCGACGGGCCAGAGGGACCGTGGGCGCCCGAAGCAGAAGGCCATCCGTTCGTGGGGCGCGCCGCGGAAGCGCCAGGCCCGCCGCCCGTCGTCGGCGCGGAGGCAGTAGGCCCAGCCGTCGAGGCTCCCAGCGTAGAGCCGCCCCTGCCAGTAGGTCGGCGTGACCCAGACCTCGCCGCCGGTGCGGTGGCGCCAGGCCACGTTGCCCGTGCGAGCGTCGAGGGCATAGATGGAATGGTTGGTGGAGCCGACGAAGACTCGCCCCTCGGCGATGGCGGGCGGGGTGAGCTCGCCGTCGAGCCGCTGTGTCCAGGCCAGGGCGAGGCGGCGTGGCGCCGAGGCGGCAGTGACGTTGCTGCGGGCCGAGTCGTGGCGGTAGGCCGGCCAGTCGTCCGTTGCCGCCGAAGCCGCTTCGGCCAGGCCGTACGCTGGGCCTTTCTCCAGTGGGGGCGGGGGGTTCGTCTCGGGCTTCGCATCGTAGAACGCTTCGTCCACGGGCACCAGCGCGACGCCTCCGCGGACGGCCAGGGCGCACCCGCAGCCGCTGGGAGAGTTGTATACGATGCCGTTGCCGGCGATGACGCCCGTGCGGCAGTTGCTGCGGAATGCCTCTGTGGGGAAGACCCGGCCGCGGACCAGGTCGCCGATGACGGTGCCGCTGTAGCTGAAGAAGTAGCAGTGGGTGGAGGCCGTGGCGGCGATGCAGCGGCCGTACATGAACTTGCAGCCGTCGGGCACGCCTGTCTTGGGGCAGTAGGGGTCGCGCGCTGCCGTGAGGCCGGGCAGCGGTTTGCCGGTGGCGATGTCGGCGATGCGAATGCCCTTCAGCCCGCCGGAGCAGACTCGGTCGCCGATCAGTATGCCGTCCGTCCTGGCAGCGCCAAGGAGCTTGCCATCGTCGGGCGAGTAGGCGGCGCTGCCGGCGTAGAGGCGGCCGCGGTGGAGCTTCAGGTTGGCTGGGTCGGTGACGGCGATTCGCCACTTCTCGGCGCCCGTGCGGACGTCCAGCGCCAGGACCTCCCTGCTGGCTGGCAGGGCCGCGAAGGCCTTCCCTGCCCCGAGCACGAAGTGGCCCGGCGGCGTCTGCGGGCGGAAGCTCCATAGCCTTCTGCCGTCGGCGGGGTCGGCCCCGAGCAGTGCTCCCGCCGGGCCGGCCCTGCCTTGGGCGTCGAGCGGCTGGTCGTGCAGCGCCACCACCAGGACGCCGTCGGCGCAGGCATACTGGCCGACATGCTTCGACCCCTCGAGCAGGGCGCCCGCGGCCACCTTCCAGCGGGGCCTCCCGTCGGCGGCGTCGAGGCAATAGAGATGCTCGCCCGCCTGGGCGAAAAGCGCGTCGCCTACGGCCACGAACCCCCTGCCATGCAGCTCGGGCAGGCGGCGCTCCCACAGCAGCGTCCCGTTATACGCATCGAAAGCCTGCACCAGGTCCGGCTCCGCCGGCGGCCTCCAGAGTCCCTCGTGGGTAATGCCGCCGTGCCGCAGCAGCACGCGGCCGTTCGCGAGCAGCGGGAGCCCGAACTTGGTGAAGCTTGCCGGCCCGTTGATCCAGAGGGTTTGGAACGGGGCCTTGACCAACTCGTCCTCGACGCAGCGATTGCCCCCTGGCGTGCCGACGAACCCGTGGCTCCAGTCGCCGGTCCGCTCCAGCGGCCCTCGGCGGACCTGCACCCAAAGGCCGTCGGACTCGGCGACCTGGGCGTCCCCGGCGCCGGCACGCGCCAGATGCTGGCGGACCTCGTCGGCCGACAGTTGCCTGGCGGCCGCAGGGCCTTGCCGCAGCACGGCGATGCCCCCCGGGCGAAGGATGCGGAGGACCTCCGACCAGTTGACGGGCGGGTCTACCAGCGCCCCGTCGCCACGGACGACGAGATTGGCACAGTGGTCGGGATAAGGCAGCCGCGCAGGGGAAGCACGGTCCACGGCGACGCGCCGGCCGTAGAGGCCGGTGGCTTCCAGCGCCAGGCGGGCCTTGTCGAGGCGGGCCCCATCGGACTCCAGCGCGTGGACGAAGAGCTCGGAGCGCGCGAGGATGGCCTGGGCCAGTTCGCCGCCGCCGCAGGAGAGGTCCACGCAGAAGCCCTTGCGGTGCGGCAGGGAGGCGAGGATTCGCTCCGCCGCGCCCGCCGGCCCGGCGGCCGGAGCCGGGGCCGGCCCCTGGCTCGCAGCCCACGTCGAGAGCAGCAGGAAGGCGGCTCCGGCCAGTGTGGCTCCTATTCTCATCGCGATCGCCTCCTGGCCCGGGGTGCAATAGCGGACTTGAGCGGCTGGGCACACTAGAAACCAAACCCAGCTTGCCTGGGTTTGGTTTCCTCTTCCCAGAGCCCGCGATCAGGAGGTGCGGCAATAGAAGCCCCCTACTGAACCGACCCCAGAAAGGCTCGGTTCAATAAGGTGTGCCCAGCCGTGCAAACCCCCTATTGCGCCCCCTGGCCCGGTCGAACTTGTCCGGGTGGGTCTGATTTCATATACTCGGCGCGGGCGGGTGCGCCCCAGCGGCCTTGCCGCCGGGTGGGGGGCCTCGATGCCGACGCTTCCCGTCGCCAGCACCCATTCTACAGCGGGCGCCCATTGCCTGCAATGGGTATCCGCGCCGCAGTAAATCGAGCATCTTGAGGTGAAGAGAATGACCCCCCGCGAACGCTTTCTGGCCGTGATGGAGTATCAGCCGCCCGACCGCGTGCCCAACTGGGAACTGGGCTGCTGGGGCCAGACGATTGACAGATGGCAGGCCGAAGGGCTGAAGCCCAACACCTTCCGCTGGGACTGGTTCACGGGCGAGGAATGCCTCGGGATGGATGAGCGAGAGTTCGTGCCAGTCAACATGGGGATGATCCCAGGCTTCGAGTCCAAGGTGCTCGAGAAGACGGACCGCTACGAGACCGTCCAGCACGGCAATGGCATCGTGACCAAGGCCCTCATCGAGGGCACGGTGCGCGGGACGCGGGCGAGCATGGACCAGTATCTCCGCTTCCCCATCGAGACGGTCGCCGACCTGCGGGCGATGAAGAAGCGTTACGACCCGGCCACACCTATCCGCTACCCGCTCTATTGGCGGAGCAAGATTCCCTACTGGCAGAACCGCAAGCACGTGCTCGTCCTCGGCCAGAACGCCTGCACGGGCTTCTACGGCGTCGCACGGGCCTGGATGGGCACGGAGAACCTCTCGCTCGCCTTCTACGACCAGCCCGCTCTCTGCGAAGAGATGTTCGAGTTCATCGCCGACTTCGCCATCGAGGTCACGCAGCCCATCCTCGATGCAATTGTGGGCGGGGCGTCCCTGCCCCGCGAAGATGTTGTGGGCGGGGCGCCCCTGCCCCGCGACGCCACTCCCCGCGGGCCAGAGACGGCCCGCCCACAGGCGAGTGGTTTCGACTACTTCAATTTCTTCGAGGACATGGCGTGCAAGAGCGGGCCGCTGTGCAGCCCGGCCTGCTTCCGCCGCTTCATCATGCCCCACTACCGCCGCGTGATTGGCCACCTGAAGTCGCACGGCGTGAAGTACTGTAGCCTCGACAGCGACGGCAATACCGAGCCGCTCATCCCCCTCTACATGGAGATGGGGATTGACATCCACTGGCCCTTCGAGCGGGCCTCGAACATGGACCCCATCCGCATTCGCAAGCAATTCGGCAACGGGCTTCGCATCTGGGGCGCGGTGGACAAGCGGGAGCTGACGAAGGGCAAGGCGGAGATTGACGCCGCGCTCCGCGAGCTGGCCCCCCTCATCGAGGAGGGCGGCTTCATCCCGCACCTCGACCACACTTTCCCGCCCGACATCTCGTGGGCGAACTTCAATCACTACTGGGAGCAGAAAGCCAAGTTGCTCAAAGGCCGCTTCGGGGCGTGAGGCGGGAGCAAGAGAGATTCCTCGACTTCGCTTCGCTCCGCTCGGAATGACAGGGGTGGGGGGAGCAGAAGTCGAAGCTGCTGGAAGAGAGACCCCCTCCCGAAGGTTCCAATACCTTCGGGAGGTTAGCCAGGCCGGCGCCTGATCAGGAGTGCTGCGTTACCCTCCCGAACGTATTGGAACGTTCGGGAGGGAGTGCTGGGGAATGACATGGCACGACTTGCAGGAGGCTTTGCGCTCTTGTGCTGCATCGGCATAGCGAAAGGCGGCGAGGCGGACCTGTCGAAGGTGCCGGGGGGGTGATTGACCATTGCCCCGCGGCGTCGGGCCTCTACGTCGGCTCGCCAAGCCTGGCGCTCCTGGCCGACGGCGCCTACGTCGCCTCGCACGACCTCTTCGGCCCGAGGTCCAACGAGAATGTCCGAGCGACCACGCGGGTGTTCCGCTCGGCTGACAAGGGGAAGACCTGGGCGCGCATTGCCGAGATTCAGGGGCAGTTCTGGTCGTCGCTCTTCGTCCACAACGGCGCGCTCTACGTCCTTGGCACGTGGAGCCAGTACGGCCACGTTGTCGTCCGCCGCTCGACGGATGGAGGCAAGACGTGGACGGAGCCGAAGGATGCCGGCAGCGGCCTCATCCTTGCCGATGGCCGCTATCATTGCGCCCCGGTGCCCGTCGTCGTCCACAACGGGCGGCTGTGGCGTGGGATGGAGGACGCCTTCGGCCCGGGCGGCTGGGGCAAGCACTTCCGGGCGTTCATGATGTCGGCTCCCGCGGACGCCGATTTGCTGAAGGCGGAGAGCTGGACGTGCAGCAACCGAATCGCCCGCGACCCGAAGTGGCTGGGGGGCAAGTTCGGCGGCTGGCTCGAAGGCAACGCCGTAGTGACCCGCGACGGGCGGCTCGTGGACATCCTGCGCGTCGAATCTCCCCTCGATGATGAGAAGGCGGCCATTGTCGAGATCAGCCCCGATGGCAAGGCGGCCACGTTCGACCCCCAGCGTGGCTTCGTGAGCTTCCCCGGCGGCGCCAAGAAGTTCACGATTCGCTTCGACGCCCCCTCGGGCCTCTACTGGTCGCTGGCCAACCACGTGCCACCCAAGCACCGCCGGGGGCGCCCTAATCAGACCCGCAACACCCTCGCCCTCATCAGTTCTCCCGACCTGAAGGCATGGACGGTCCGCTCGATCCTCATTGAGCATCCCGACCCCGTGAAGCACGGATTCCAATACCTGGACTGGCAGTTCGAGGGCGACGACATCGTGGCCGTCTCTCGCACGGCCTATCACGATGGCCTCGGCGGCGCGCACAACCACCACGACGCCAACTTCATGACCTTCCACCGCATCGCCAACTTCCGAACCCTGAAAGGAGGCGCGGAATGAGCAGGGTGAACCGACGGGAGTTTCTGGGCTGCACCGCGGCCGCCATTGTGCTCGGCAAGGCCGGCGCCGCCGAGGCGGAGAACAAGCTCGCGGGCAAGAGGCCGAACATCATTCTCATCATGACGGACGACCAGGGCTACGGCGACCTGGCCTGCCACGGCAATCCCATCATCAAGACGCCCAACCTCGACCGCCTGCACGCCGAGGGCGTGCGGTTCACCGACTTCCACGTCAGCCCCACCTGCGCCCCCACCCGGTGCTCGCTGATGACTGGACGCCACGAGTTCAAGAGCGGCGTCACCCACACCATCGCCGAGCGCGAGCGGATGAGCCTGAAGGCAACCACAATCGTCCAACTGCTCAAGGCCGCGGGCTACGCGACGGGCATCTTCGGCAAGTGGCACCTCGGCGACGAGCCGGAGCGCTGGCCCGACAAACGCGGCTTCGACGAGATGTTCATCCACGGCTGCGGCGGAATCGGCCAGTCCTATGCCGGCTCGTGCGGCGACGCGCCCGGCAACTCCTACTTCAACCCCGCCATCCTCCACAACGGCAAGTTCGTCAAGACCAATGGCTACTGCACCGACGTCTTCTTCGCCCAGGCCATCCAGTGGATTGGCGAGAGGAAGGGCAAGGGGCCGTTCCTCGCCTACATCACGCCCAACGCCCCCCACGGCCCCCTCATCTGCCCCGAAGAATACGAGGCGATGTACAAGGACAAGTTCCCCGAGCCCGAGCCGAAGGGGAAGAAGAAGGGCGCCGGCCGCCGCGACGTGGCGAAGTTCTACGGCATGATCACGAACATAGACGACAACGTGGGCAAGCTCCTGGCCCGGCTGAAGGAGCTGGACATCGAGCGCGACACGCTGGTGATCTTCATGACCGACAACGGCGGCACGGCGGGCCTCGGCGTCTACAACGCTGGGATGCGCAGCGGCAAGTGCACCCCCTACCACGGCGGAACGCGCGTGCCGAGCTTCTGGCGCTGGCCCGGCACCCTCAAGCCGGCCGACGTGGAGAAGCTGACCGCGCACCTCGACATCTTCCCCACCTTCTGCGAGCTCGTGGGAGCGAAGGTGCCGGAGGGCGTGAAGCTCGACGGCTTCAGCCTCTTGTCTCTCCTCGCCGACCCGCAGGCCGCGTGGCCCGACCGCTACCTGGTCACCCACGTCGGCCGCTGGGCGCGCGGCAAGGCGGCTGAATCCAAACGCGCGCTGTGCAGCATCCGCCAGGGCAACCACATCATGGTCTGCCGCGGCGGCCCGTGGGAACTCTACGACCTCAAGGCCGACCCCGGCGAGAAGAACGACATCGCCGCCCAGCACCCCGACGTCGTGAAGCGGCTCGAGGCCACCTACGACAAGTGGTGGGACGAAGTCCTGCCCTGCCTCGAAAACGAAGACGCTGTCGGGCCGGCGGTCAACCCGTTCAAGGAGCTCTACTGGAAGCAGTTCGGCAAGCCCGCGGAAAACTGAAACAGGCTCTCCGGGCTTTCTTGTGGGTGCCCACAAGGGGGGCGCCAAGCCGAGGAACCCTTCTACCTCCCTCAGCATAGGCATGGCAAGGACTTAC
>VGYV01000308.1 GCA_016872855.1 Planctomycetota bacterium | reverse complement strand
CGTCGTTCCAGCGGATGCACTCGCCGCCCTGGCCGGGGAGGAAACGGTCGAAGGTCCACTTGCCTTTTGGAAAACCCTTGCCGAGGTGGCCCGCGAGCTTGCCGTCAACCCACAGGGCCTGCTCGCCGTTGCTGTCGCCCACGTCGTTGAGCTTCATCATGGCCTCGACGCACTGCCATTTGCCCCTCTCGGCGGGCGGCTTGGCGTCGGCCAGGAACGAGTTGCCCCAGCACTGCCCACGCGGCGGGCTGCCGCGCATCTCCATCCAGTAGCTATAGAAGTCCCACCGCCAGGTGTTCCCATACGGCTCGATGCCGGTGGTGAAGCGCTCGTGGCCTTTGGGGCGGATGCCGGCTCCGCCCTGGGGCCATGGGGTCGGCGGGTTGTAGCCGCCGAGGTGCATGAAGTGGTGAATCTGCCCGCAGTCCTTGTCGAACTTCACGTAGAAGCGGAGGAACAGTTGCTCGAAGCCTGGCTTGAAGCTCTTGTAGAGGTGCCCGCCCTCGCCCTGGCCGCCGACGTGGGTGAAGAGGATGGAGCGCTTGCCACGGCTGGCGGGCGGCACGTCGTCGGAGAGCGACGTGATCTTCTGGTTCACCTGGTTCCACTTGCCCTTCAGGGCATCGAGGGATTCGGTCTCAAAGTCCTCGGCGAAGGCCACATCGGGGTCCTTCTCGATCCCTGCGTCGCCGGGGTGCTTGGCGGCAATGCCCGCGTCGCCCTCCGGCAGCGGCAGCGCCGCGCCTCCGAAGATGGCCGATGTCGAGGCGAACACCAGAGCGATCCCAAAGGCTGCGTGGCGCATAGCATGGCTCCTAACCGCAAGCAGGCGCCTGGTCGTGGGGCCGCCCCCACACGGGAGGCTAACCCTCACCCTACCCTCTCCCTGAGAGGGAGAGGGGTTTGGCACTCCCCTCCCTTCAAGGGAGGGGGTAGGGGGAGGGTCGAGGCCACAGAACTGGAGACACCACCAGAACCACGCGCGATACTCCCTAGCCGGCCCCTCTTGAAATCCATGGCCCCCTGATTATACTGCTTTGGACGACGGGAGTGTTACACGTGAAAGGAGGCTGAGGCGATGAGGACCCTGGCGCTCGCGCTGCTCGCGTGTGCGTGCTTCGCCGTGGGGGCGGAGGGGGAGAAGGAGAAGAAGCACGTGGGCCCCGCATTCGAGCCTGTGACCGACGACCCGAAGCTGCCCCGCGTGCTGCTCATCGGCGACTCGATCTCCATCGGCTACACCGTGCCCGTCCGCGCGCTCCTGAGGGGCAAGGCCAATGTCCACCGCCCCCTCACCAACTGCGGCCCAACCACCACGGCCCTGAAGGAACTCGACAAGTGGCTCGGCGAGGGGAAATGGGATGTCATCCACTTCAATTGGGGTCTCCACGACCTGAAGTACATGAACGAGTTCGGCGACCTCGTCGCCGTCGAGAAGGGCACGCAGCAGGTGCCCGTTGAACAGTACGAGAAGAACCTCGATGAGCTGGTGCAGCGCCTGAAGAAGACGGGCGCCAAGCTCATCTGGGCCGCGACGACCCCCGTGCCCAAGGGCGCCCAGGGCCGCGTGCCAGGGGATGAGGTGAAGTACAACGAGGCCGCCAAACGGGTGATGGACAGGCACGGCGTGGCCATCAACGACCTCCACGCCTTCGCAGCCCAGTTCACCGGCTACAAGGCCATTCAGATGGAGAAGAACGTCCACTTCATGCGCACAGGCTCAGTCGAGCTCGCCAAGCAGGTTGCCGCGCACATCCTGAAGGCCCTGGGCAAGCCGGCCGCAGAGAAGTGACAAGGAAGCCAGGAATGCAGGAACGGAGGCCGGGAACGAGGGGCAGGGCGTGCATGCCTGCACGCGGAACCAACACCGACAGCGAGCTGCCCGCGAAGTAGTCCTATGAGCCACGACAGGCCATCGCACACGAAGCCGAGCCAACTCGACGTGTGGGGCGACAGCCTCCTCGGCAAGCTGCCGGCACGCACCCGGAAGAAGCGAAAACGCGAAGCCAGCAAGAAACGCCGCGTGATCCTCAGAGAAGAGGACAAGGCGGAAGAGGCCGAGTAGGTCATCTCCAGGATTGCTGCCATCGCTAATTGCTAATTTGAGGTCTGACCCCGACGCACTCCCAAAATCGTCTTCACTGACGAACTTGGGCTAAGAGAAGTGAGACCGAGTCAGCAAGCACAACCATCCCCGGCGCGCGCCCTTGACAAATCGCCGCGTGGTGGCATGAGCAGGGTGGCGCTAGCATTGTGTCCCGGGCCTGTCATCCGGCACTCGGAGCCGGGTTCGCGTTTTTGGGGCAACGGGCCCAGGTGTTCGTCCCGGCCGAAAGGAAGGAGGGCTCGGACCACGAGCTACGTCAGCTACCGCGCAGCGATTCTGAGGGAACTTCGCCACCGGTACGATCGAAAGGGGCCGAATGCGTTCGTCTACGCAGACCAGTTGAGATGCTTCCGTGCTGGCGACGAGGAATGGCTTGCAGCGCCAAACCAGCTTCTTGAGGAACACCTGATTCGCGGCCGCAAAGCCGAAGAGGTACGCGGAGTTGACCGGTCGCAGGGTCGAATGGCCATCGCTCTGAACTCCGAGCGGCTCAAGGACATTATAGACCCACTGAAGCCTTGGTATAGAGATACAAGGTTCCTGATCACGTCAGCGATCGCAATTGCCAGTCTCTTTTGGGCCATCTTGAGCACGCTGCTGCTCAAGTCCAGTCGGTGACGGCTCCGTGATCGCGGAGGGCTTTGCGGAGGGACGCCACGTCAAGGTCGGCGAAGGGGATGCCGCGTCGGACGACTTGCTCGGCGGCGGCGCCGGCGGCCTCGCCCATTGCCATGCAGGGGGCCGCGACGCGGAGGGGGCCGAGGACGGGGCGCTCGACGCTGATGGCGCGCCCAGGGCAGATGAGGTTGCGCACCGGCTGTGGCACCATGACGCGGTAGGGGATGGGCGTGACAGGCGGCAGCTTGCCGTGCCCGGGGTTCTCGCTTGGGCGCTTCGGATCGGGCAGGTCCCAGCCGTAGGCCGAGAAGCCGATCGTGTCCTCAAAAGGCTTGCCCTGAGTCACGTCGGCGACGGAGAGGACGAACTGCCCCTTGATGCGGCGCGATTCGCGGACGCCAAGGGTCGGGGCAACGGCTTTGACGCGGGCGTCGGCGAAGCCAGGAGAGTGTTTGCGGAGGATCGCCAGGAGCCGTTGGGTCTCGGCCCGGCCGCGAATCATCCCATGCGACACTGATGCGCCGTCCGTGCCGTCCACCCCCACGAGGCGAGAGGTGTTGATCATCATCGTGCCCTTCTCGGCCAGTTGCACGCTGATGAAGATGTCGTAGGGGAAGGGCCACTCGCCCGCCTTGCGGAGCGCCTCGATCTCCTTGCGGAACCGCGGCGCGTCGTGCTTCTCGATGTAGGCCGCCAGCGCGTCCTGGTCCACCCCGTCCACGTGGAACATCAGCGTGGCGGGCGTCATCAGGCTGTCGCCCTCGCGGCCCTTGACGACCTCGCAGCCGCTGCGGGCCGCGATGTCGGCGTCGCCCGTGGCGTCCACCACGGCGGCCGCGGGCACGGCGGCCAGGCCGCTCTTGTTCGAGAGCACCACGTGGGTGATTCGCCCGTCGGCGACCGTTACGTCCACCGCCTGGGTGAGCAAGAGCACCTCGACGCCTGCCTCGGCCGCCTTCTCGTCGAGGAGCGCGGCCATGCCGAAGGGGTCGAAGGGCACGCCCGCCTCGAGCTGCCCCTTGAACCAGCCGTGGGGCTGGTACTTCGTCTTGGCTGGCATGGGGAGGAGTGCGATGCCGCGTCTGGACGCCTCCTCGGCCAGTGAGCGGAAGATGCCGCCCACGACCCAGCGGCGGCAATCGCTCGTGCGGCCCCCAAGCCAGTGCGAGACGAGTCCCGACGTGCCCATGCCCCCGAGCTGCCCTTGGGCATCCACCAGCAGCACCGAGAGGCCGGCCCGCCGCGCTGCCAGCGCCGCCGCGAACCCGGCCGGCCCTCCGCCGCAGACCACCACGTCACAAGGCTTCGCGAGCGGCACTTCGCGCTGGAACGACAGTGTCGGGGTTCCGGCTTGCATGGCATCTCCCATTGCTTCCGATGGAGTCAAGGCGCTGGCCGTGGCTCCTGCCGCCAGCCCGGCCGCGGACGCCCGACGCAGGAACTCGCGCCGCTGTAGCACCGAGGCGCGCTCGCGCATCTCACTCGCTCCAACGTTCTCACACTGCACCTACGGCGGTGATCTTGAACAAGCGGCAGAAGTCGAGGAGCTCCTTCTTCCAATCGCCGAACAGCAAGAGGTGGTGATGCCCGCCGACGTCGGGGTGCTTGAGGACGTCGTAGCTGCCATCCGGCTTCCACCTGACCATCTGCGTGCAGGAGCCGCCGCGCTTGGGATCCAACATATCCACGACCGCGCCCGTCACGATGCTCATTGCCGGCTTATCACGGGTTGCCTTGACGCACGTGACTTTCTGGCCCTTGGGCCAGATTGCCATGGGCATCGGGTCAATCTGCCCGTGGTGAAAGCGCAGCTCGAACGGCACCGGCTTCTCGCTCGTGCCGTGGAGCCGCGTGGGTCCCGTGCAGTGGGTGGCGACGAAGCACCCGCCGGCAGCGCACGACGTGTCCCACCCGAGGTTGTGCAGGAATCCCGGACGGCCGAAGAGCAGTTGGGACAACGCCATGCAAAGGCCACACGTCAGGTCCTGCTCGCAGATCGCCGGCACTCCGTCGTCGAGCATTCGCGCGAAGGCGAGGCAGGGCGCCGCGCTGTGCGGCATGGTGGGGCCGGAGGCGGCGGCGCCGCAATCCATCGTGAACGCATCGGCCTGCTCCTGCCGAAGGATGTTGCGCGCCGCGACACAGCAGAGCGCGCCCTTTAGGGCGGCCTCCGGGCCGGGGCCGGCGACCCGTTGGGCCGTCCGCAAGTAATAGTCGGCGATCGCCTTGACTTCGGCAGTGATCTCGACCTTCTTCTGAATGAACTGCTCGTGCCAGCGCGACAACGGGACGCGTCGCACGAGGGAGCCCCAGAAGGGGAGCCGGCTCTCGTCACTGGTGTTGCCGGTCACATTGACGAAGCGCATCTCGCGCAGCCTGGCGCGCGCGCCGAGATGATTGAGCCGGCTGACAACGTGGCTGAAGTCCTGGGTGGCACACAGCAGGCGGCCGGGTCGCGTATGCCTCTCGTGCAGGCCGTAAGTGCCCCAACCGAACATCCTCTGGTTGGGCACGAAGAACAACATCGGCACGTCCATCTGGAGCAGGATGGTCTCGACCTCCATCATCGGCCCGGCCGTGAAATCCAGCCTCATCACGACCAGTCCGTCAGGCTTCTCCTTCTCCACCTGCGCCGCCCACTGACGCGCGTGGTCTGGGGTGGAGAGCGGCGCCGGCGCAATATCCAGCTTCATGTTCAACGCCTTCGCCGCCTCGCGAAGCTGCGCCTGATAGCCCTCATAGTTGGCGTCCGGGTCAAAGGTCTTGCTTATGGCCATTGTCGGCGGCCGATAGTAGGCCGCAGCCATGACCCGAGGGACATAGGCCGCCCCAGGCCCGCAGGGCTTGAAGGGCTCGATCTCCGCCTTCTCCTCGGCCGCAGCGGCCAGGATTGGCTTCCGCGCAGCAGCCAGCAGAAGCGGTCCCGCCACCCCGGCCCAAACGCCTAGAAGCTGGCGACGAGTGAGCGCTCCGGCGAGATGACATGCCGCACAAGCCGCCTCGTTGCGACGCGGAGGGCTGTCCATGCGCATCTCTCCTGCAATGGGTGTTCAGGCGTCACGTTGCTCAGCGAGAAGGCGGGGCCAAGGAAACTCGCCAGCTCGATCCCCACCGGCCTTCCCACGCCGCCATACTAGACCATGAGACTCCATTCTGTCAACCCGAAGGCGGCGCTGCCAGCTCTGCCTTGGTGGGCATTCGCTTCAGGTCGTGTTCCTTCAACGTCAGGTGGAGCGCCTGACGCCAGCGGTGGGGGACGAAGAGGTGGAGGGACTCGCCGTCGGGGAACATATCCACGTAGGAGCACTGGTGGTTCCGCCAGTCGTTCTCGAGCGTGGGCGCCAGCGCGTTGGCGAAGACGAACCGCGGCTCGCTCCAGGTGCGGCCCTCGTCGGTCGAGAGCGATGCCCAGACCTCCGAGCGGTCGGTCTGCTTGAAGTGGTGCCCCGTGTGGCGGTTGTGGTGGAAGGCGATGAGGGTCTTGCCGTCGGCCAGGTGGAAGAGCATCGGTGGGGCGTCGGGGTGGACGAGCACCGTGGCCTTCGGGTCGCTCCAGGTCTTGCCGTCGTCGTCGCTGCGCAGCTCCCAGAGGTGGCCTTCGCAGGTTCGGGCGAAAGCGAGTGCCTTGCCGCCGCCGAGCGCGATGGGGCGTATCTCGTCCATCCGCTCGAACTCCTTGAGATACCAGCCGCCTTCGCGGGGGCCGGGCAGCAGGGTCCAGGTCTTCCCCTGGTCCTCGCTCCGCAGGATGTAGGAGCGGGTCTTGGTGGTGGTCGTGCCGTCGGGGAGCTTGAACCACTTGGTGCCCGTGTGGGTGCCCAGCAGCCAGGTGCCGCGGTCGGTTTCGCACATCCGCATCACCGACATTCCGAGGTAGCCGGGGTCGTTCACCGGCTCGATGAGGGTCACGGGCGACCAAGTGTGGCCGTCGTCGTCGCTGTAGCGGAAGCCGATGGCGGCGTTCTCGATGCCGTTGAACTTGTTCCAGAGCGGCTGAGTGCCGAAGGCGTAGATGCGTTTCGAGCCGCGCGGGATGAGGGGGATGAAGCCGTGCTGGTTGTAGTCAATCGCGAAGGCCGCCTTCGGGGCGGACCAGGTCTTCCCCTTGTCGGAGGAGCGGCAGGCGAGGAGGTCGTTGACCTTGGTCTTTGCCCCGCCATAGTGCTTGCCCTGGGGGAACATCAGCAGGTAGTCGCCGCCGGGCGTGATCGTGGCCTTGGTCTCATAGATTCCCACGGCCGGCCTGGGTGTGCGGTGGACCACCTGCCCCGTCACCGACTCGTGTGTGACGATGCCCACCTCCTCCCGCAGCACGAGTCCCCTGGGCGGCGAGGCCGTGCGAAACTCCACCCCGCCGACCACAATCTTCTCCGCCAGCTTCATGTCCGAAACGTCCATCTTCTGCGCTCCCGGGGCGTCCCCAATGGCGAGTGCCAGCAAGAGAGCAACTCCTTGACTTGAGCGCGCGAGGAGCATCAGCGGGGAAGCATTGACGACCCGGGCCCTAGCCACGCCTCACCTCGTCCTCAAGCTGCTCGGGCGTGATCTGGATCACCGGGACCCTGTAGCGGACAAGGGCGTCTATGAACTCGCTGCGGCGCATGCCGGCGATCTCGGCAGCCTTGGACCGCGACACCAGCTCGGCTTCGTACCACTGCATGGCCGCCGCGGGGCGAAGCTCGGAGGCGAACTGCTGCGGCGTGACCCTGAGGGCAGGGAATGCGCTCTCCGGCATGTCCATCTCGATGTGCACTGACACGGACTTGCCTCCCTCACCTTGCTGCTCCCATTGTAGCCCGAGGGAACGCGAGGTTCCACATCTTCGTGCGCCGGCATTGAGGTTTCAGTTCCTTGCGGCGCTGTCAGGGGCCTCATCGTGGGGCACAATCAGGTCGCGCAGTCTCCTGTGAAACGCGGTCCTCATGTCCTGCTCTTTCACGAGCCCGACAGAGGCTCGGCCCCAACCAAGCCCGGAGTCCCTGATGGACGCCGCATCGAGTGCCCGCCGGGCACAGGCCCGAGCGAGTTCGGCCTGTCCCCGCTGAGAAGCAATGATCGCACGCGCCCCGTTGTCCACGTACGCGTGCCAGGGGAACACAGCAGGGCCGAAGCTGTCGAGCGCCAGCAGGGCCTCGTCGAATAGCTCCTGACGGCCCTGCTCGGCGACCAGTATCGCAAAGTGAAAGCACGCAAGGGACCCAATGCCGGGGAACTCGCGCTCCCGCTCCATGGCCCTGCGGTAGTAGTTCAGCGCCTCTTCGCACCTGCCCAGAGCCTGGCAGCAGCGGCCCGCTGCATCGTAGGCCAACGCGCAGTCCGTCGTGTCAGGGAACTCACGGAAGCTCTGCTTCAGGAGCTCGAGCGCCGCAGTGGCCAGGTCCTTGTTCCCTGTACCGAGGAGAGTCTCCGCCTGAATCCGCATGTACTGAGCCTTCTTGAACGCGCTGCGGCTGCGCCGGTTGCGAGCGAAGAACTCATCTGCGTCGAGCTCTGTCCAGGTTGTTCGCCGAAACCAATCGTCGCGAGCCATGTGTCACTCCAGCCTTCTCTCGTTCCCACGCTCCGCGTGGGAACACAGCCCGCGGCGCACCGCGTCGTTGGAGTGTGGCCGCCCACCTCTCCCTTGGGGAGAGGTCGCCCGCCAGAGGCGGGCGGGTGAGGGTGCCTTCTGCGGCGTCCGCGGGGAGCCAAGCACCCTCACCCCACCCCTCTCCCCGAGGGAGAGGGAGAAGGCTGCCCCCTCGCCAGACATCTGTCACGCGGAGCACCGGGGCGACATGAGAGCAGCCCCCTCGTCGCGGCTCTGCCCCTCTGCTCCTCTGCGGGAGATTCCGTTCGCGGTTCCGCGTCTTCCGCGTGTTTCGCGGGCAGGCTCTCAGCAGCTCGCGGCCATGCAGGCTTTCTCGACGTCGGCCAGGCGAACCCGCTCGCCGTCGTGGAGGGCGGAGCGGTGGACGGCGGCCTCGAAGAGCAGCTCGTTCCAGGCCGCGTCGCCGTCCGCGGGCCACTGGGCGCCGGCCTTCATCGCCTCGATGACGGCGGCGGCCATGCGGCCGAACGATTCCTTATACTCTTGCACGCCCTTCTCGACTTCCCACGTCTCCTCGACCGCGGTCGGCCACGAGCTGCCCTTGCAGCGGCGATACCAGCCGTCGAGGCCGCGGGCCTCGCCGTAGGACGTGTCGCCGCATATCTGGATGCGGAGCGGATGGTCGTCGTAGCCCCACAAGTTCGAGCCGTCCAGCTCGCCCACCACGCCGTTCGCCCACGCCATGCGGATGAAGCGGGTCCAGCCGCCCTGTTCGCTCGGGTTGCCCGAGACGCTCACCCATTCGGGGCGGCCCATCGTCCAGAGAATCTGGTCAATCACGTGCGACCAGCAGTTGAAGTGGGCGCGGGCGCGGACGAGGCGGAGGGTGCCGAACTTGCCCTCGGCCGCGTCATTGTGGAGCCGCTGGAAGTGGCGGAAGAAGCGATAGTTGTAGTTGATGCCGAACTTCA
Organism: Planctomycetota bacterium; assembly: GCA_016872855.1. Lineage (GTDB taxonomy): Bacteria > Planctomycetota > PUPC01 > DSUN01 > DSUN01 > DSUN01. Next base: position 831 of record VGYV01000308.1, on the reverse strand, counting down.
GGCCGCTCGCCCGCCACTCCTTGATGGCCGAAGCGGCAATGCAGCAGTCGTGCTCGCGGACGTGGTACTGGCCTTCCATGCCGCAGAGCGGCTTCTCGGTGAACACGTGCTTGCCGGCGGCGAGCAGTTGGCGCAGCGGCGGGATGCGGCGGGTCTCGTTCGTGATCAGCAGCGCCAGCTCGAACTCGGCCCCCGCCAGAAGCTCCTCGATGCAGGCGAAGCCGGGCGCCTGGAACTCCGCCTTCGCCTTCTCGAGCAACGCGGGGTCCATGTCGCACACGGCCACGACCTTGGCGTCGGGCAGGCCGTGGAAGTTCTTCCCGTGCATGATGCCCATGCCCTTGCCACTGACGAGCGCGCAGCGAATCACGGACGGCTCCTTTCAAGCCACGATGTAGGCGGGGCGTCCCTGCCCCGCGTCCTGGAGTCTGCTGCCCACACGGCAGGGGATCATAGTAGGTGCGGGTTGCCCTGTCAAATGCCCCTTGCGCTCCCCGCGCTGCGCGCTATACTGTAGCTAACCGTGGCAAGGAGGCAGCCGTGGCGGTTCCCAGGATCCAGGTTTCCGGCGACAAGGTGGAGGCATTCTGCCGCAAGTGGCGGATTGCCGAGCTGTCGCTCTTCGGCTCCGTCCTGCGCGAAGACTTCCGCCCAGACAGCGACGTGGATGTGCTCGTGGCCTTCGAGCCAGACGTGCCGTGGAGCCTCTACGACTGGATCGACATGATGGACGAGCTGAGCGGCATCCTCGGGCGGCAGGTGGACCTCGTCTGCCGCGAGGGTTTGAGGAACCCCTTCCGCCGCCACGAGATCCTGACTACGCGGGAGGTC
>VGYV01000307.1 GCA_016872855.1 Planctomycetota bacterium | reverse complement strand
GCCAGGAGGGCCGCCGCCGAACCTACTCCGTCGCCGAGCGGCTGGACTAGACAGCTTTCAGCGATTCGGCGGCGCCCTCGGAGGAGAGAAGACTGCCTGAAGGCAGGACTCCGAACCAGGAGCGCCACCTGTTTGGAGTCCTGCCTTCAGGCAGTCTTTGCCGCAATGAGCCGAATCGCTGAAAGCTGTTCAGAAGGGGCGAGAGACGTGTCTGACCCGCAGGGAGCCATCGCCGCCTTCCCGCGCCTGGGTGCCCTGGTGCGGTGGGTGAAGCAGCACGAGCACCTGGCCGCCGTCCTCCTGGCGGCCCTGGCCGGCTTCTTCACGCGGAGCTGGGAGGGGGACCTCCACGGCGACCCGGTCCATTATGCTTCCATCTCGAAAGCGGTCCTCGAGACAGGTGACTGGGTGACGATGCACAGCGCGCCGGGGACGGCCTACGCGAACAAGCCGCCGTTGATGTTCTGGCTGGTGGCGGCGAACTTCCGGCTGTTCGGGGTGGGCATCTACGCGGCGAAGTTCTGGTCCTGCTTCTTCGCCGCGGCCGGGTGCGTGGTGACGTATCTGCTCGGCCGCCGGCTCTTCGGCGCCACGGCGGGCATGCTGGCCGGGGCCATCGTGGCCGCGACGCCCGGCGTGCTGATGAACGTGATTGACGTGCGGATGGACTCGACGGTGCTGTTCTGCATGGCCCTGTCGGCCTACGCGGTGGTGCGGGCGGACGGGGACGGCCAGCCGCGCTGGCTGCTCCTGGCGGGCGCGGCCACGGGGCTGGCCGTGATGACCAAGTCGGCCGCGGGCGGCCTGGCGGGAATCCTGCTTGCCCTCCTGCTGCTCCTCCGCCGGCCGCGGTGGCTGGTTCACCCCTGGATGTTCGCCGCCGTGGGCGTGGGCCTGCTCATCGCCGCGCCGTGGCACGTGGCCGTGCTGCTGCGCCAGCGGGAAGCGTTCAGCGGCCGCTACTTCGGCCAGCAGATCGAGGACCGCCTGGTGCTCGGGGGCCACATCTTTGCCAACGTCGGCCGCTACATCATCGCCTTCCTCAGCCGCAGCATGCCCTGGTGCCTGCTGGCCGCCTGGGCGGTCGCGCGGCGGCGCGCCAGCGCGCCCGAGCGTTGGGGCATCACCATTGCCCTCGTGTGGGCCGCCGAGGTCATCCTCCTGATGGCAGTCTCGCCGAAGCCGTACGACCGCTACCTCGTCCCAGCCTACCCCGCGGTGGCGCTGCTGGCGGGCCTGGCGCTCGGCCGCTGGCTTTCGGAGCGGGCGAAGGCCATTGCCCCCGCCGTGCTATCCTATGCCGCCGTGGCGGGCATCGTGCTGCTGGCGACCCTGCCCGTCAAGCTGCACAGCTACAGTTGCGAGGGCTTCACCCACGCCCGCGCCCTGCTCGACCAGGTGGTGCCGCGCGAGCGCACGGTCGCCGCATGCACATCCCTCGATTCGGACGATGTGCCGTGGGGCCTGCGCGCGAAGGCGTACTACTACCTCGACCGCCTGGTCGAGAACTACAGCAGCCCGGAGAAGCTGGCGGCGGGCGCCGGGCGGTTCGCCATCGTGAGCGAGAAGACGGTCGAGGAGCTGGCAAAGCTCGGCTTCGAGCTGGTGCTGATCCTCGACGAGAGGTACAGGCTTGTCGAGCGCCGCCCCGCGGCCGGAACGGCCCCTCCCGCGCACGCCCCGCCGTGAGTATGGCTCCCGGTTTTGGCGGAGCCCTCGCGCTTCTTCAATCGTCCTCGTCCGTCGTCCTCGTTCTCGACTCTTCGCTGAAACAGCCAGGAGGATCGAGGACGAAGGACGAGGACGAGGGACGAGGACGATACCCGAACCGATGCACTCGCCAAGACGAGGAGTCATGCTCCCCCGCCGTCCGCGCCTTGACCCGTGGTTTCCCCCTGCCCTATAATGACGCGGTAGCGCTGTTCTGCCCGCTTGTGCACAAGAAATGACGGCCCCCCGGCACGGTGATTCCGAGCGGAGCCCTTCGGCTTCGCTCAGGGCAGGCTCTTGCGAAGTCGAGGAATCTCTCCCCTCCTGGAGCCCAAGAGAGATGCCTCGACTTCGCTCGGCATGACGCAGCCTATGGACTCTTACGCGAACGTCTCAGGAGTGTTCCAATGAGGCACGCCCGAAGGTTGCTGTGCGTGGCGCTGGCGGGGCTGCTGGTCGGCGCCGCCGCGGGTGCCGAGGAGCCGCCGCCGCCGCCTGAGGAACTCAGCGCCTTGCTCGGGAAGGCGGCGCAGGCCTACGGGCGAGGCGACGCCGCGGAGGCCCGCCGCGAGCTGCGCGCCGCCCTCGCACGCCTCGGCCCGCAGGACTTCCAGCGCCGCCTGCTCAACGTCGCCCAGCTCCACGACGACGGGCGAGTGGGCCAGGCAAGCTCGGCGCTCCACATGGCCGCCCAGTTGCTCACCCCGTGGACGTGGTTCGCCATCGGGCTGCTCGGCCAGGCCATCTTCTGCGGGCGCTTCGTCGTCCAGTGGCTCGCCTCGGAGCGGCACAAGCGGAGCGTGGTGCCCGTCTCGTTCTGGTACCTGAGCATCGGGGGATCGCTGATCCTGCTGGCCTATGCCCTGTCGCGGTGGGACCCCGTGTTCATCCTGGCCTACGTGCTGAACTCGGCGATCTACGTGCGGAACCTGATGCTCATCCATCGGAGACGCAGCACGGCGGTGCCCGCGACGGAGTGAGCCCACGACGCGCTGTTGCCCCAGGGTGCGGTGGAGAACACGGCGTTGTCAGAGAGGGTCATCGAGCCGTGAGGCGCAAGCTGAGCATCCAGAAGCTCTCCGTGGTGGTGGCCACCTACAATCGCGTGGAGTACCTGCGCCTGTGCCTGGCCAGCCTCCTGGCCCAGAACTACGCCGGCCGCTTCGAGATCGTCGTGGCCGACGACGGCTCGACCGACGACACCCCGGCGGCGATCGATGCGGCCCGCACGCATCGCGCGGGCTTGGAACTCGCTCACTGCTGGCACGAGCACCACGCATTCCGAAAGGCCGCCATCGTCAACGAGGCCGTGCGCCAGTCGAGCGGCGACCTGCTGGTGTTCCTCGACAGCGACTGCATTCCCGCGCTCGGCCTCCTCAAGACATACGCGGAGCATGCCACGCCGGGGGCCTTCTACCTTGGCGGCGTGCGCCTGACGACCCAGGAGTTCACGCAGCGCGTCCTGCCGCCGAACAGCAGACCTGCCCCTGAGTGGCTCATCGCCGAAGTCGCGAAAGCGCGAAACCAGCAACCCCGCACCGGGAGCAAACTCCTGCTCCGCTACTGGAAGAGTCTGCTCTACGTGGCCCTGGGCGTCCGCGCGCCCAGAATCTGGGGCGGCAACTGTGCGGTGAACCGACAGGTGTTCGAGGAGGTCAACGGCCTCGATGAGAGCTTCGTGGGCCACGGCCAGGAGGATTCCGACTTGCGCAACCGCCTGGTCCGTGGCGGCTACCGCGCCGTGTGCCTCCACAGGCGGGCCATCGCCTACCACCTGTGGCACCCGCTGAACGCCGAGGCCCGCCGCGAGGCCCTGGGCGACGGCGACAACCGCGCCTACTGCCATCGCCCCAATGTCGAAGTCGTCTGCCGGAATGGCCTGCGCAAGCTGGGCTAATGCTGCGCCGTGCGCCCATCCTCCGGCAGCGCCCGCCGCAGCCACTCCACCGTGTCAAGCTCCAGGTCGCACAGGCAACTTGCCAGGAAGATCATCCCCTCGATGCGGCCCTGCTGGAGCCACTCCACGCCCAGGCGATACTGGTGCTGGAACAGCTCGAGCCGCATCGGCTGGCGAGTCCCGTAGTCCCACATATAGCAGCCGAGCGCCTTTCGCACGCCGAGCGCCACGTCCTCGAACCGCGCGAAGCTCTCCTCCAGATTCACCAGGTCCGCCGCCTTCCATGTCCACAGCGTCGGAATGTCGCACTCGCGCAGGTGGTCGCGGACGGGGAGGCCGAGCTGGTGGGTGTAGAGGACCACCCAGAGGTCGAGGGGCCTCGGCCCGGCGCGAAGGCGCTCCCGGAAGCCAGCCAGGTCGTTCACGCTCCAACGCGAGACACGCCCCTCCGCCTCCGGCGGGTGGAAGAAGTCGTCCATCATCGCCCCGACGATGTTGGGGAACTTGGCGGCCAGCCGCAGCACCTCGTCGAGGTCGGTCGCCTCGTCGTTCCGCTTCGAGGACGAATCGCCGACGATTGACCAGACGACCCGCCGCAGCGTGCTCATCGCCAGGGCGTGCTGGTCGAAGGGCGGCTGCGGCTTGCCGCCGTAGACGACCATAATCACGTTCGGGATGCCCATGTAGTGGGCCGCTTCGGTCGGTGTGATGCGGGTCGGCCGCGGCAGGCCCCAGCCCACATTCTGCGCCCCCTCCTCGTGCGACCAGAGCCAGAAGCGGTCCGTCAACTCCGCCCCTTCGGTCCTGCCCATTCCTAGCGGTCTCCCTTGCTCTTGGCGGTTAGACGACGCGTGACTCGTGACGCGTGACAAGAGAGGAAGAAGAAGTGATCTCTCTTCTCTTCTCACGCGTCACGCGTCACGCGTCATCGCAGCCGCTTGGTGAGCCGCACGCTGTTGCCTGAGCCGAGGTATTCGAGCTGGTCCACGCACCTGGCCATGAGGGGGATGCCGAGCTTGCCCAGGCCGCCCCGGCTCTGCTGGAGCCGCTCGGGCGGCACGGGCGGCTGCTGGCGGGCGCGCTCGAGGTGCGGGGCGAAGTCGAAGCCCGGCCCCTCGTCGCTCACTGTGATCGCCACCTTCTCGCGGTCAAGGAGGAAGGTGACATCAATGCGCTTTTCTGGAGCGTAGCCGTGGGCGTGGCGGGCGGCGTTCTCGACGGCCTCGGCAAAGGCGGCGGACATGGCGGCGACGCCCGCGGCGGCCAGGCCGCTCTTGCCCAGCAGGCTCGCGGCCAGCTCGCCCGCACGGGCGATGTTGGCCTTGCGGGTGCGGAACTCGAAGTGGGCCAGGTGCAGGAGCACCTTGCGGTCCTCGGGGAAGCGCCGCAGCTCCGCCTCGCTCAGGGCGAACAGCTCCATCACCTCGAACGGCTCGAGGAGGAAATCGTCCTCCCAAATCTTGAACTCCCGCCGCGTCTCGATGTCGGTGCCCGTCCAGTAGAGCTTGATCACGGGCACCACGCTCTTGCCCTTCTCGGTCTTCACGGCCCAGAGGAAGTCCTCCGACCCCTTCATCGGGTCCTCCAGGATGATCAGGTCGGGGTCCACCTCGTCGAAGCGGTGGAGTGCCTCGGAGCAGCTAGCGACGATCTCGAAGCGCCCTCGGGGCACGAGGAGGCGCATCTTCAGGATGTCGGTGAAGCGGTTCTCCTCGGGCGCGATCATCAGGATATGGCGCTTGGCCACGGCGACCGCTGCGGGGCGGGAGACGAGTCCCGCGGCCGGCGATGGCGCCGCGGCGCCCTCGGGAGCGGGCGGCGGAGCCGCCTTCCCGGGCGGCGCACTCGTGAGATACTCCACCACCGCCGCCTTGTTCGCCAGGCAGGGCAGCACCGCCGAAAGGCCGAGGAGGTCGAGCGTCGTCCGCACCTGCGGGCTCAGGTGCATCAGCGCCAGCTCGCGCCCCTCCTGGAGCAGCAGGTTGCGGTAGTTCAGGATCGCCCCGATGGCCGAGCTGTTCGCGTAGAGCACCGCCCGAAAGTCCAGCACCACCGCCCCCTGCCCCTCGCGGTGGAGCAGTTGCAGCGTGTTGTCGAACGACAGCACCGTCGAGGCATCGAGGAACCCGTCCAGTTCCACCCACGCGACGGGCAGGCCATCCCCCACCGTGGACCGTCGAATGTGGATCTTCAGTTGCGGCATGCGCCATACTCCGTCGTCTTCCCCTCAGTCCCGCCAGATTGTAGGGGCGCGCCCGCGCGGAGTCAAGCGGCCCGGCGCCGGATGGGCGAGGCAGAGAGACAAGCAGGGCTCACATTCCGCCTCCCCACAGGGGCCGATCTTCGCCCGCAACTTCGCGGGCGGGTCCTGTTCGCCCGCTCCGCTGGGATCCAAAGCGGCCACTTCGTCACCGCACTCCATAGTCCACGCCTTGGGGAGGCGGGAGGAATGTGGAGTGCGGCATCGAAGATGCCGCTTTGACCTCCGCTCTGCCTGTACCCGCCCTGTTCAGAAGCCCCCGGCTCGCGGCCATCTGTGGAGGGTGCCCATATGCGCAGGGTCCCCATCGCGGCAAGCCGCAGCCAAAGACGACAGATGACAGATGACAGATGACAGACGACAGAGGGCAGAGGACACAGGACAGACGACAGTCGGCACTCGGCAGTCGGCAGTCAAGAATCGTCCTCGTCGTCGTCCTCGTCCTCGAATCTCTTGCTTCCGGACTTCGTGCAGAAAAACACGATTCTGCGGGTTTGTGGCACAGATGGGCAGCCTCCACAGATGGGGGACGGAGAGCAGGCGGCTGGGGGGCGACACGGCCCTCCGCAAGTGGCTGCCAGCGCTGCCGTTGTGTCGCCGCGAGTCGGCCAGTCTCCATAAGTGTCCAAACAGTGGCACCTTACGGTGTGGCATGCGGCAGCAGGCAGCCCCCACCCCCCTGCCACCGAGCGCGTACGCGCGCAATGCTGAGCGACTCTGGCAAACAGTGGCCGACTCTGAGCCGGATGGGCGAGAATCGCCAAACGGCGAGTGGCCGACTCTGGCCGACTCTGGCCGACTCTGGCAGCGCTATGGCTCCCAGGGGTCGAGGAGGCGGGTGGGCGGGGTGGAGGCGAGGGCGAGGAGGGCGCGGGGCTTGTCGGCAGGGGCAAGCGTGATGGCGATGCCGCAGTTGGGGTTGATCTCCTTCGGCACCGGCACCAGGTCGGGGGCCAGGCCGGCGGCCAGGAGGGCCTTCTCGGCGGCAAGGACGTGGTGTATGGACGCGAAGGTGAGGAGAAGACGTGCCGCGCGGCTCATGGGCTGATGATCTTCGCGGCGCGGTTGAGGCGGGCAACGATGTCGAACATGTTGCCCACGATGCCCACCCGCACCTTGTCCAGCTTGCCGAAGAAGTCGAGGCAGGTGCCGCAGGAGACGACGTCCACGCCCAGCTCGGCGAGTTCGAGGAGGGTGGGGATTTCCTCGGAGCCCTCGGTGGTGAGGTGGACGGCGGCATTGACGCAGATGATCTCGCGGGGGAGGGGGTCGGCGGACTTGAGGGTCTTGAGGAACGCCTTGATCAGCACACGGCCGAGGCGGTCGTCGCCGAGGCCCATGACGGAGTTGTTGAGGAAGATGGTGGCTCGGCCAGGCGGGGCCTGGGCGTCGGACGGGACGGGTTGGAGTTCGACCTGGGGTTCGGGCGGCTGGGGTGTGGTGACGGTGAGGGAGAACTCGCCGCCTGGCAGCTCGCGGGAGATGACTTCGGCGCCCATCGAGCGGGCCGTGCGGGCCACGTTGGTGACGGTGGCCGGGCTGTTGACGCGGAGTTCGAGGACGGAGTTCGGGTGCTCCTCGATGGCCCGCTTGGCGCGGATGACGGGCTCGGGGCAGGCGAGGTTGCGGAGGTCGAGGGTCTCCACGGGCGGTGCCTCCTGTCAGGGGTTCCGGGTGGCGATGGCGTGGACGGCGCGGACGACGCGGAGCATCTCCTCCTCGGTGTTGCCGTGGCCGGGGGAGAATCGGACGGTGCCTGCGGGGAGCGTGCCGAGGTGGCGATGGGCGCAGGGGGAGCAGTGGAGGCCGGGACGGCACAGGATGCCGTGGGCGGCTTCGAGTGCGGCGGCCACGCGGTCGGGCGGCAGGCCCTCGATGGTGAGGCTGACGAGGAGGGCCGAGCCATCGGTGGGGCAATGGAGGCGCAGGCCGCGCACCTCGCGCAGGCCCTCGACGAGCAGGGAGGCGAGGCGGCGCTTGTGGGGGCCGAGGAGGCCGTGGCGCTCGATGTGCGCGAGGCCGCCGCGGAGGCCGGCGATGCCGTGGAGGTTGGGCGTGCCCGCCTCGTAGCAGTCGGGGCGGAAGGCGGGGTGCTCGACCGACTCGCTTTGGCTGCCGGTGCCGCCTTCGAGGAGGGGCGCGACGTTGCAGGCGGGGCCGAGGTAGCAGGCTCCGATGCCGGTGGGGCCGAGCAGCCCCTTATGGGCGGAACAGGCCAGGAAGGCCACGCCGTGGGCCTCGACGGCGATGGGCAGGACGCCTGCCGTCTGCGCCGCGTCGCTCAGCACCGCCGTGCCGGGCAGGGCGCGGGCGAGGCCGGCGACGTCCTGGACGAGGCCGTTGACGTTTGAGGCGTGTGCGACGGCGACCAGGCGGAAGCGGCCGGCCAGGCGGGCGATGGCGGCCAGGTCGAGCCGCCCGAGGGCGTCGGCGGGCAGGGTCTCCACCGCGATGCCGCGCTCGGCGGCCAGCCGCATCAGGGGGCGCATCACGCTATTGTGCTCGAGGGGCGAGACGCCCACGCGGTCGCCTGGGCGCAGGAAGCCCTTGAGGACGAGGTTGAGGCCCTCGGTGGCGCCGCGGGTGAAGGCCAGGTTGGCTGGGTCGGCCACGCCGAGCAGTGCGGCAAGGCGGGAGCGGGCGTCGAAGATGAGGCGCGCGGCCTCGATGGCGGGCTGGTGCCCGCTGCGGCCGGGGTTCGCGGCCAGTTCGGCGAACAGCCGGGCCGTCTCTGCCGCCACCGCATCGGGCTTCGGCCACGAGGTCGCTGCGTGATCCAGGTAGATGGTCTCGCCCACGATGCATCCTGCCACTGGCCTCCCACCCCCAGTATGCCGGGGCCGGCGATAGGTGTCAAGAAGGGATGCCGCTGAGAGCTTGGTCCAGAATCCGGCGGTTCCTGAATGCAGTCTGGAATCGTCGTCGTTGTCGTCGTCGTCCTCGTCGTCGAATCCCCGTCAAGGGGAAAGGCCAAGAGTTCGACGACGACAACGAGGACGACGACGAGCACGAGCGACAGACCTGGGGCAAGTCACGGGATGGCGCATTTGACATTCTTGCGCGATTCTGGTTCAACAGTGGGCGAGGGCTACAGCGAAAGGAAGGTCTGCATGGGCAAGATCGAGTCGGTTCTGCGTGCCGAGGTCGTGCGGCTGGCGAAGAGACAGGTTCGCGCGGCCTGCCAGCCGCTGGGGCGCGAGGTGCGGGCGCTCAAGCGCAGGGTGTCCGAGCTGGCGAAGGCGGTGCGGGCCTTCGAGCCCGTGGCGAAGGAGGCGGCTGCGAAGCGCGCCGAGGAGGCCGCGGTGCTCCAGGCCGAGCCGGCCGAGGTCGAGAAGGCGCGCATGACCGGCGGGCTGATCAAGAAGCTGCGCGCGCGCCTCGGCCTCTCCCAGGCGGACCTCGGGAAGCTCCTGGGCGTGACGGGGGCCGCGGTGGTCTTCTGGGAGCAGGGCCGCAGCAAGCCGGCCCCCGAGAAGAAGGTGGGGCTGGTGGCGCTGCGCAAGCTGGGCCGCCGGGACGTCAAGCGCCTCCTCGCCGCCGGGCAGTAGCGCCCGCAAGGCCATGAGTGCGGCCCCTCGCCCTGGCGCCCGACGTGTTCTTGAATCGTCCTCGTCCCTCGTCCGTCGTCCTCGTCCTCGATTCGCCTCAGCGAGGCCAGAAGAGTCGAGGACGAGGAGGAGGGACGAGGACGAGTCGCGCAGTCCGGTCGCGTCACCAGGACTTGGGGCCACACGTGGCGGCCATTTGGCGCTTGACACGCCGGCGGGACCCCGTATAATCAAGGGTTGCACGGCCCCGTTGCGCGCAGGGCGCGGCGAGGCATGGGACGCGAAATCTCACCGCGCGTGCAGATGGGGCTGTCATGGCAGAAGTCCTCATCGAGCGTGTGACTAAGGTATACCCGGGAAACGTCCTGGCCGTTCGCGACGTGTCCCTTCACATCCGGGACCTCGAGCTCATGGTCCTCGTCGGGCCGTCCGGCTGCGGAAAGTCCACCATGCTCCGCATGGTCGCCGGGCTGGAGGAGATCACGGAGGGGCAGATCTCGATCGGCGGGCGGGTGGTGAACGACGTGCCGCCGAAGGACCGCGACATCGCGATGGTGTTCCAGAACTACGCGCTGTACCCGCACATGACGGTGTACAACAACATGGCCTTCGGGCTGAAGCTGCGGCGCTACCCGAAGGGGGA
>VGYV01000306.1 GCA_016872855.1 Planctomycetota bacterium | reverse complement strand
TTATGACGCCGCCTCCACCAAGCGGTGCCAAGCAGCAACCATCTGCGCCCCCGTAGGTTCGCATGTCTCGCACCCGAATCATCAACGTCCACACCCACCTTCACAAGAGCCAGGATGTGGATGCCCGGGTGAAGCTCTGGCGGGAGTGCGGGTTGGTGAAGGTCTGCGTCCAGGTGCTCGCGGCCGACCCCGCCGAGTCGACCTACGACAATGCGGGGCTGCTGGCCTGGATGCGGAAGTACCCCGACATCATCGTGGGCTTCGGCTACGTGGAGCTTGGCCCGCAGCCCGACCCGCCCGAGGCGATTGACCGCCTGAAGGACCAGGGCTTCACGGGACTGAAGTTCATCGCGCCCTCCGAGCCTTACGACCACGAGTGCTACTACCCGCTCTACGAGCGTGCCCAGGCCCTCGGCATGCCCATCTTGTTCCACACGGGCTTTCTCGCCATCTCGGCGAGCGACGGCGCCCGGCGCGTCTCGACCGACAAGATGCGGCCCGTGCGGCTCGACACCCTGGGCCGCGCCTTCCCCAACCTGCGGATGATCATGGCCCACCTGGGCAGCCCGGAGTTCGCCGCCGCCCTGGCGGTCACCGACTCGTTCGCGCACATCTACGGCGAGTTCTCGGGCCATAGCGGCTCAAAGTGGCGGGAGACGACGCTGCGCAAGGTCTTCGCCCCACTCCCCGGCGCGAACATGGCCGACCCCGACGAGAACCAGGCGCTCCGCTGGTTCACCAAGCTCTGCTTCGCCACCGACAACCCCGAGCCGCCCCGCTGGATCGCCCTCAGCCAACGCCTGATGGACGAACTCCAGCTCCCCGCCGACCTCCAGGAGCGCTTCTGGTGGCGCAACGCCGCCCAGGTGCTGGGCCTCGGCAGCCTTTGATCACCGCCGAGAACCGCCGTTTCTCAAGACTCGCGCCCCCTCAAGAGGGGCAGAATCGCCAATAACGCCCGAACTCCGCCAAGAAACGCCTAATCCAAGACTCGCGCCCTTCCCCCCCGTTGGAGGGCGCGAGTCTTGGTGACTCTCGGCGCTTCTCATAAGCATTGGGCGATGAAGGAGTTACGCTCCCTGGCGTCCCGGCCAACGATGGCCTCCCGGCTGACACGACGCGGAGGGGCGCGAGTCTTGGCGGGTGGCAGCGCACCCCGTGACCCCCCTCACGTGACCATCGCCGCCTCGACGTGTCTCCGGTAGATCGCCTCGAAGGTCCGCACGTCCTCAATCGTGTCGGAGGCGGGCGAGCGGAAGGGGGCGCCGGTGCTGACGCACTCGACGAAGTGCCGCATCTCGGCCTTGTAGGACCACTCGCGCCCGCCCTCGGGGAAGGTGTGGGTCGTGACCTTCGCCGGCGTGTTGCCGCGATAGACCTCAACGGTCGCCGGCACGTTGCGGAGCAGCAGCGGCGGGGCCTCGGTGCGTATCCAGCCCCCCTCGAAATAAAGCTGCGTGTGCTCCTCCCAGCCGTGGAAGGCGACGGCGCCCGACTCGATGACCGTCTGCACCCCGCCGACCTCGAGCACCACGACGCCGAAGTAGCCCCGCTCCCGGTCCAGCTCCACCGCCTTCACCTTCACGTCGCCCCCCGCGTCGAGGAGCCAGCGGACGAGGTTGACGTTGTGCGTGTACTGCTGGAGGTAGCCGAGATAGCCGTTGACGTGCTTCTCGGGCAGCCAGGCGGGATACCTGGGCTGGACGGCGGGGTAGGGCTCGTCGGTCTTGTCCATCGGCACGTCGAGGCCGGCGGTCCAGTCGCCGCAGAAGCCGTGGTTTCGCACGAAGCGGAGCTTGCCCATCTCGCCGCTCGCGCGGGCGTCGGCGACCAGCTTCTTCACCAGCACGTTGCCCGCGTCGTGGCGTTTCATGTAGGCGACCATCAGCCGCTTGCCGCTCCTCCGCTCGGCGTCGAGGATGCGTTCGGCCTGCTCGATGCTGATCGCCATCGGCTTCTCCATGAACACATCCTTGCCCGCGAGAAGCAGGTCAATGGCAATCTCGCCCTGGGCATAGAAGTGCCCCGACACCCCGACGGCCTGGATGGTGGGGTCCTTCGCCAGCTCGGCGTGGCTGGCGTAGAGCTTTGGGATGCGGAAGCGTTCCTGCACCTTGGCCCCCAGCTTCGGCCTCAGCTCGGCGATGGCCGCCAGCTCCACCCCATCGAGCGCCAGGATGTTCGGGATGTGCACCTTCTGCGCCATGAACCCGCACCCCACATACCCCATGCGAAGCGCAGTGGCCATTGACCGCTCCTCCGTTCAGTTCGGTGTGGTTCTTTCCTTCCGCGGAATCACACGGACAGACAGGGACAAACACCGACAGGCACAAAGGGCGTGGACCCAGGCCCGCAAGGGCGACAGGCGCGAGCGGCCTCGCCCGCGGCGCCTCCGGGAACGTGTCCCCAAGCCCGTAAGGGCGGCAGGGGGTAGCCACGGGCGTAAGCCCGTGGATCGCGGTGACACACCCACCGCAGCCCCCGCAGGGGGCGGCAGGAACCCGGGGAGCCATGCGCAACCCAAGGTTCTGCCGCCCCCTGCGGGGGCTGGGCTGGGTGGGCCGTCCTGTTCCACGGGCTGACGCCCGTGGCTATCTCCTGCCGCCCGCCGGGGCGGGCTGGGCTGGTGCGCAGGCACTCGCGGCGGCCCGCGCCGAATCTCGGCCAGCAGGCCCCCGTTGGGCGACAGGCTCACGCCATAACAGACTCACCCATCACCTGTCCTTTCCGAACCGGCCACGCCTCTGAGGCAGGCCTCGCGGAGCTGCCCAAGATAGGCGAGGACGGGGACGGCGCTCACGGCGCGGGTGAGGGGGAGGCCCTCCTCGGAGAGGGTGATGACCCGGCCCGGGTGTGGCGCGAGGGGCGCGAAGAGATCGGCGAAGCGCGCCAGGCCAGAGGCCATAGCCGGCTTGGGCGTCTTCGACAGCTTGATCTCGAAAGGGCACGGCCGCCCGTCGGGGCCTTCCACGATCAGGTCCACCTCGAGTTGGTTGTGGGTGAGGAGATAGGAGAGCCGCGGGACGATGCCCGCGGCGACGAATGCCTTGAGGGTCTCCTGGACGCAGAAGTTCTCGAACAGGGGGCCTGCGAGCGGCCCGCGGAGAAGGGCCTCCTCGCTCCCCACGCCCGCCAGGTAGCAGACGAGCGCGCAGTCGGTGAAGTAGACCTTCGGGACCTTGCGGATGCGCTTGCCCAGGTTGTGGGCGTAGGGCGGGAGCAGGAAGAGGATGCGGCAGGCCTCGAGGATGGAGACCCATCGCTTGACGGTGGTGGCTGCGACGCCGAGGGCCGAGGCCAGCTCCGAGAGCTGGAGGAGCTGGCCGCAGCGGGCGGCGAGGAGCTGGGTGCAGCGCTGGAAGTCGCGCAGGTTGCCAACGTCGTAGATCGTCCGAACGTCCCGCTCGAGGTACGTCTGGACGTATGCCGCATACCAGCGGTGCGGCTCGCTGTCGCGGGCCACCGCGAGCTCGGGGTACGACCCGCGCAGGCAGGCGTCCACGAACGCGGCGTGGCCCGTGGCCAGCCGCGCCCCGAGGCCGGGGCAGCGGCGCTTCTCCTCGACGGCGAACGGCAAGAGTTCCAGCAGCGCGATGCGGCCCGCGAGCGACTCCGAAAGCCCCTTCATCAGGGGGAACTGCTGCGAGCCCGTGAGGACGAAGCGGCCACGCCGGCCGCGCGCCCGGTCAATCCGCAGCTTCACGTAGCTGAGCAGGCCCGGCGCGTACTGCACCTCGTCCAGGATGGCCCGTTCGCCGGCCAGGTCGAGGAACAGGTTCGGATCGGCCACAGCCTGCTCGCGGAGCACAGGGTCGTCGAGCGTCAGGTAGCGGTAGTCGGGCAGGCAGTGCTGGAGGAGGGTGGACTTGCCGGACTGGCGCGGGCCGGTCAGGGCCACCGCGGGGAACTGGCCGAGGAGCGAGGCGAGCAGAGGCTCAATCGAGCGTTGGACATAGAGGTCAGCCATGCCTTCATCATAGCGCACGGCCTCCCCCGTGTAAAGGCAATTTTGCTTTCCTATGCCACATTTGTCTTATGCCCTGCAATGCGAAGGGGGTCAGCCATCGATCACTCCTTGTTCTTCTTGTAGAGGTATTCGACCAGCCCGAGCGGCCTTCCCGCGATGAGTTGGATCGCCCCTGCGACGAAGATGACGAGCATGGGGATGGCGCAGAGCACAAGGAGAGTGCGCAAGACCCAGAGCGCCAGGACCACGGCGGGATAGGCAACGACGTCGCACAGCCAGGGAGCGACGAGCCACCACGCCAGCGCCGCCACCGCGATGGCGAGCGGCGCCAGGAGCATGGCGCAGAGACCGTGGAGCCGCAGCCTCCCCGCGGTGGCTCGTTCATCTGCCATTCTGGCGCACCCCTCGCCTCAGTGCGTTTGACTTCTCACTTGTTCAGGATGACCTCGATGCTCGGCAACTCTCCGGCCGTCACCTGCTTCGAGGCATCCTTGAAGCCAACCTTGGTGACTTTGATGGTGTGAGGCGTCCTCGCGGCCTTGCCGGCCACAGTGACGACGTGTGATGTGAGGATCGCCAGAACCTCTCCCTTCTGAATCTCCGCCTTGGCGATGAAGCCGCGGGCCGCCTTGTCGGGCGGGCACTCCACGGCGAAGGAAGGCCCCTGCCGCGAGACGATCGCGGCTTCCGTCCTCTTGGCGAACGTCACGTCGTTGAAGACCTCGGAGCCCGTGCTGTCGGTGATGACCACGCGGGCGCCGTCGAGGGGGGCGCCCTGGGTATCCTTGACGACGATGCCGAGGGTGGTCTGGAAGGCGACCTCGCCCTTTTCAAGGAGCTTGACAGCCTTCTCACCCCCGGTGCCGTCGAAGGTGTTGTTCAGGAACACCGCCGTGGCTGGCCTGCCGCCGTAGTCCTGGCGGATCGTGATGAAGCCGGGGTCGTTGCCCTCGCGGCGGAAGGTGTTGCCGAAGAACTTCGGGAAGCCGTCGGAATGGCCGTATTCGTCGCTCAGGAGCACGTCGCCCCAGGTGCTGACGACCACGTTGTCGCGGAAGATGAGGTTGGGGGATTCGTTGAGGCAGACGACGCAGATGGCGCCGGCCTTTGCCCCGTCGCGGCCGCGGGCGATGATACGGTTGTCCTCGAACACGCCGCGGGCGTCGGCGATCTCGGGGGCGTCCTTCGGCTCTTTCGGCTTGAACTTGGGCAGGCCGACCCAGAGGACGCGGGTCTTGGCCGGCTTGCCACTGTGCATGGCCGCGTGGCCGATGAAGGTGTTGCGGTAGACGTGCAGGTTGTCGGCGCCCCAGGTGGTGCGGAAGCAGGCGCTGCCCGTGTAGCCGTACTCCTCGCCGCTCTTCGTGCACTCGACCTCGACGTAGTTGTCGTGGACGCTGGAGCCTGGCTTGTAAACGCCGAACATTGCGATTCCGACGGGGTGCTCGCCGAGGCCGATGATGCGGTTGTGGGCGACCTCGCTCGGCCGGTCCAGCCCGCCCTTGGGCACGATGCCGAACGAGTTGGTCGCGTGGCTGTCTATGTAGACCTCGTTGTGGAGGGCCTTCGCGGCGCCCATGAGCGCCTGCTGGCGGGTGCGCTTGACCAGATTGTGGTCGTAGTCGCCCGCCGCGTTGCCGTCAATCGTGCTGATCGCCTGATGGCGGTTACTGATCTCGCGGCCGAGGTCCTCCATCACGCAGTGGTGGACGTGGCTCCCGCTGCCCCAGTGGTAAAAGAGGCCCGAGATGTCCTTCCCCGCCCAGGCGACCTCGACGCCCGCCATCTCGACGGGGGCGTTGCCGGAGTAGACCGGGTTGCAGCCGATGCCGACGGCGGTGCCCGCGCTGTTCCCCTTTCCCTGGCGGATCACGCCGTTGTGAATCGTCACGCCCGCGCCGCGGTGTGTCACCTTGATGCCGCAGTCGTTCTCCTTGTAGGCCCGCACGCTCCAGTCGGTGGGGCGTTCGGCCGGCTCGGCGTTGTAGACCAGCGTGTGGCCGTCCAGGTCCAGCGTGATGCCGGGCGCCTTGATCTCGATGCCCGCGAGCGGGCACGTGAGGTCCCGCGTCAGCACATAGGTTGCATCCTTCTTGTCGAGGACGTAGGGCGGGCCGGGCACGGCGTCAGGAATCCTGATGGCTTGGGCGTGCCGGATGGTCTCGAACGACCTGGCCTCGCTTGTCACCTCCTTCCCGTCGGTTCCGATGCAGACCATTCGGTAGAAGCACTTCATCCCAGGCGACAGGCCCGTGATGCGATGGAAGTGCGACCAGAAGGGGTGCTTCGTGACCGGGCAGAGGGGCGAGAGCGGCGTCTTCTGCTCGCAGGCCTCGGTCGCGCCGTAGGCCACATAGCTCCGCGCGCGGTTCTCGCTCTGCCAGTAGACGACTGCCGAGGTCTCCGAGGCCAGCACCCACTCCTCTGATAGCTTGCCGACGGGGAGCTTCTCCGGTGCCAGGATGGGCGACGTGCCCTCTGCCGCTTGGAGGGAACCAAGCGCCGAGAGAAGCAGCCAAACCACACGGACCGACACGGACGAACACGGACGGGTGAGGCCCCTGGCAGCGGAACACGCGCGTCCGTGCCTGTCCGTGTCTGTCCGTGTGACCCCTTCGGGAGCGAGGGCGACTTGGTGGAGCTCGTTCATTGCTTCACCGCGTAGAGGTAGTTGTTGGAGGCGACGTAGAGGACGCCGTTGGCGACGATGGGCGTGGCGTGGATGGGGGCGCGGAGGTTGATCTCGGCCAGCACCTTCTTCTCCTTGCTCGCGGCTAGGACCGTGAGCTTGCCGTTCTTGTTGCCGAACCAGACCTTGCCGTCGGCCACAAAGGTCGAGCCCATGCAGTCGCGCCCGCCCGTCTCGTGGGTCCAGTAGGCCTTGCCCGTCTCGGCGTCCACGCAGTGGACGGTTGCCACGTAGTCGGCGACGAAGACCAGGCCGTCGGCGACGGAGGGCGTGGCCATCGAGCGGTTGATGCCGGTGTAGCGCCACAGCACGCCAGAGGTGCTGATCTCGCCCGTCTTTGTGGCATCAATGCAGGTGAGGCAGCCCTTGCCGGGACCGTGGCGTGTGTCCTGGCCGACGACGGTGTAAACCCTGTTGTTGTGGCAGACGACGGTGGCGGTGATCTCGCTGGGGCCTTCGGCGTTCTTGTTGTAGGGCAGCCTCTTGCCGTCGCGCATGCGGTATTCGGGAGGATTGGCGTCGCACTTCCAAACGGTCTTGAGCACCTTGAGCGGCTTCCCCTCCACCTCAACGGGCGTGGGGTCGAAGGCGTAGCAGATGCCGTCGCCCGCGCCAAAGAGGAGCAGCTTCTTGCCGTTCACCTCGGCGAGCGAGGGCGACGACCAGGAGCCGTGGAAGATGGTTGGCCCGACCTTCTCCTCGTCCGCCGCCACGAGCTTGCCCGTCTTCTTGTCGAGGGCAATGATCGTCGGCACCTGGGGCGACGGGATGTTCTTGTGCGAGAGGTCAACGCCGTTCGACGGGTTCACGTACACCAGGTCGCCGTGGACGATGACGGAGCAGGACGAGGCGTCCTGGGGCCAGGCGTCGAGTTCCGTAATCATGTCATAGCGCCAGATGATATCGGCGTCGGTCGGCGTCAGCTCGATGGGCTTGACCGGCTCGTCGGGCTTCTCATCGGGCTTGGCCCCTGGCGGTTGCTTGCCGGCCTTGCGCCGCTTCTGGACCGCGATGTACTCCCCCTCGTCCTGGAACGGCCCGCCGTTGCCATTGGCGAGGCCGTTGGCGTCGAGGCAGAGCACCTCGTCGCGGCTGGTGACCACGTAGACGTGGTCGCCCTCGACCGTGGGGGAGGAGCAGATGCCGAGGCTATGGTAATCGCCGTTCCAGGCTCGGTAGCCTGGGTACTTGGAGACGGCGAGCTGCCAGAGGAACTTGCCCGTGGCCTCGTCGAGGCACATCAGGATGCTGCGGTCGCCCTTCAGGCGCGGGTCGCGTGGCGCCCCGTTGTTCGTCCCGATGAAGATTCTGCCGCCCGAGATGGTGGGGTTGCCGTACGTCTCGGTGCCGAGGCGGACAGCCCACTTGATGTTCTTCGTCGTCGCGGGGTCAATCTCGCCCCCGCCCTCCCTCTTCTGGCCTGGGTCGAACGATTCGGGGATGCCCTTCTCGTCCGAGGCCATGTTCCGGCCGTCGCGCCCGCCCCACTGCGGCCAGTCGGCGGCGAAGGCAGTGGCTGCGGATAGCGACAGAACAAGGCTCGTGGCGGCGTCAAGCATCAAGAGTGTTCTCCGTGCAGCAAGTGATGGCGGTCAGGTGAATC
Source organism: Planctomycetota bacterium (assembly GCA_016872855.1). Lineage (GTDB taxonomy): Bacteria > Planctomycetota > PUPC01 > DSUN01 > DSUN01 > DSUN01. The sequence continues at coordinate 1,814 of VGYV01000306.1, read as the reverse complement.
CCTCTGCGACCAGGAAGTCCCTTGCGGTCACGATCCTGATGCCCTGGTACTCGCCGAGGCTGAGCAGATCGCCATCGCCCGAGATAACATGGTCCGCGGCACCATCCAGAGCGCACTCGAGGAACATGTTGTCTGTGGGATCGCGGTGAACGGCTTCAACCTTGCTGGTTGGCTGGACCAGCTCTGCGAATCGCCGGATGCGATTGACGATGGGGCGTAACTCGGTCGCGCTCAGGCCGAACTTCGGATAGGAGAGCACCCGGACGAACTCCGCCTCGATGGGCGCGCTCCACAGCAGCGTCACCCGGCGCTGTCGCGCCAGGTCGAGGACCCGCCGCGGGTGGCCCCGCCAGAAGGTGGCTGAGATTGTGACGTTGGTGTCGAGGACGACGCGTCTCACCGAATGCCCCGCGATTCGTGGATGATCCTCTCCACGTCGGCCTCAGTGAGTTCCGAGAAGCCCTTCTCCCTGCCCAGGTTCTCGGCGTATTCCCATGCCTCCGCCTCCTCAAGAGGCAGCAAGATCACCTCGAACTGCTTGCCGACCTCCCTGGCTGTATCCTTGGGCAGAGACAGGTGCCCGTCCTCAAGCACCTTGCCTACGAATCGCACCGCTTCCATTTCCTTGCTCCCAAGCAGACCACGCGCCTCCGCGACCACCAGGTGGCAGTATAGCCCGTCGTCGCCTGCGAATCAAGGCGTTCCGCCCCGATCACTCGCCCGGTCCCGTCCCCGCCTTTTCAACGCTCTTGAGCTTGCAGTTCGCCAGGAATGTGGCGGCCCCCTCTACCATCGCGGGGCCGTCAGACGCTTTCGAGCCGAGCAGCCGAAGGTCGAACACAGCATTATGCTCGCGGAACGCGAATTCGGCGTAGATGTAATGCTCTCGCTTCTCCCGCCTCTTCTCCCCGGTAACCGTGTTGGTGACTTCGCTGATGTACTCGGGCTGTAGGCTGATGAAGCACCGCAGGTGCTTGCCTTCGTAGTACTGCCAAGTAGACCTGCCGCAGCCAAAGACCGTCTTCATTCCGAAGAGGAACAGGGCAGCCATGCGACGCGGGAACGGGACTCCTGAATCGAAGGCCTTGACGTCGCATGTCTTGATCGCCACCAGTAGGTCGAACTCGGACATCGCCCTGAGGCGCGCGAACTCCTTCTTCACCCCTTCTGCGTCCAGCCCACCTGGTGACTTTGCGAGCTTCTCCTTGATCTCCTTGGGCGGTTCCACCTCCGTGACGGACAAGGCGGACCGGCTCAGGCAGATGCTGAACCCGTCCTTTCGGAATATGGCCATCGTTCCAGACCGGGTAGGACTGCTCGGCTCCATGTCCTGCGGGATGGGCGCGGCGAAAGTCACGCCTTCTATCTTGACATCGCGTGTCGCGACGCCCTCCTTCGGCTCTGGAAGGGCCTTCGCCCCCATGTTGGGCTTGCCCTGCGACAGGAAGTGCTCGGGCGAGAACGGATCGAGGTCGCGGTCCTTTCCTTCGACGTCCCGGTTCAGCGCGACGAGGTACTCGTGCAGGCACTTCTTGGCCGCCTGGAAACATGCCTCCTCTGCGGCTGCTCTCAACTTGTCGAGCTCGCCTGCCTCGCCCCCCGTGCATACTGCTCGTAACGCCGCGGCCAGGATGAGGCAGGCGCTTGCGAGAGTGCTGAATCCCCGTTCGCTCATCTCTGTTCAGCCCCTTCCCATCAAGTGGCGCGCGGCGGGATGAGTTGCCGGCCGATCCTGGACTCCGGGGCCACCCTGCTCAGTTCTAGTACTGTGTCAATCTTGACATGATAGGTTACGTGGAGTATATTCCTCCTGT
>VGYV01000305.1 GCA_016872855.1 Planctomycetota bacterium | reverse complement strand
GCCCGCCGATGCACGGCCGCACAAATGAAGGGGCAAGAAGGTGGCACGCCCTCACCGAGCTGGGCCGCTCGCCGGCGAGCGGCACCCGGTGGCGCGAAGGACTGGCCACTACGTGCTGGCCGCCCCTCGCCTCCTCGCCCCCTCTCCACGCGGCGTGGAGAGAGGGATGGGGGGGTGAACGCCCGTGGCTGCCTCCTGCCGGCCGCCGGCGGCGGGCTGACTTGGCCCACCCTTAGGGCGTCCAGGAGATGGCCACGGGAACTCCGAGTTTCGGAGGCGGCGGGTTACCGAAGGGGCCTCTTGTAGGCGATGGCGCTTTGGTACTGCTTGAGCTGAGCGTCGCGGCCGCGGCGCTCGGTGATCTTGGCCCAGTCGGCGGCCGTGCGGTCGAGGGCCTCCTTGGGCGTCAGGCGGCCGATCATGGTCCCCGAGAGGTTCTGGTCGAGCGCCCGCCAGTATTCCTCGGCGCCGTTGATCCGCAGGTAGGGCAGCATCGTCTTCGCATAGAAAGTGTCGTGGTAGGCGGCCAGGTAGAACTTCAGGTCGCTCTCGTTCCAGCCGGCGTCGAGGTAGCCCTTGTGCGTGGCCGTGCCCTTCGGCGGGAGGAAGTGGATGCTTGCGCCGGGGTCCACGCCGGTCCAGCCGCGGTAGGCGTTCCACTGGCTCACGGGCTCCGTGGCCATGAGGGCGTAGAGGCTGTAGACGACCTCGGGGTTCTTGCTCTTGGCGGAGACGACGCCGTGCCAGGAGCCGCCGACGGTATTGCCGACGACGTTGGGCGTGGCCAGCTTCAGCCACTCGTTCTTGTTCATGTCGTAGACGTCGCAGGAGCCTGGGAGGATGGCGGCGCCGAGCTTGCCCTTGATCTTGGAGCGGGCGGGGTCCTGGACCAGCGCCCCCACGTCGCCCCAGGAGAAGACGAAGATGCTCTTGCCGCGGAGAAACCAGTCCCAGGCGGTGCCGAGGTCCCAGGCGGACTGGTCTGGCGGCCCGCACTGTGAGAGCTCGTAGAGGACTTCGAGGGCGCGAACGTGGCCGGGCTGGTTGATGAGCGGCTCCATCGTCTCGGGGTCGAACCAGTAGTTGTTCGTGCCGCGGTCCACCTTGTCGCCGCCGAGGACGACGAATGGGGCGGAGAGGGACATGAAGTGGAACATCCCCTGCTCGTTCACGCGGAAGTGCATCACGATGCCCGTGTCGGGCTCGCCGTCGTTCGCGTCCCAGCTCTTCCCGTTGAAGAACTTCGCGATGTCGAGCACGTCCTGCCAGGTCTTGACGGGGAAGGGCATGTCCTTGCCGGTTTCTGCCTTGAACTTCTTGTGCCACTCGGGGTCCGAGAGGATGTCGTTGCGCCAGTAGAGCACCTGGCCGTCGCTGTCGTTGAGGGTGCCGTACCACTTGCCCTCCCAGGTGTGGAGGGTCTGGAGTGCGGGCGGCATCCAGGCGGTGTCCCACTGCGGGAGCCCCTTGTCTGCGATGTACTGGTCAATGGGCGTGATGAAGCCTGGCGCGGCGTACTCGCCCATGAACCAGGCCGCCTGGATGAAGCCGTCGAACTGGCCGCCGCCGAGGCGCAGGTCGGTGATGGTCTTGCTCAGGAGCTCGGTGATGGGGATTTCCACGATGTCGAGCTTCGCGCCGGTCAGTTCCTCCCAGGCGGGCCGCAGGCGGTAGAGGGGCCCGGAGATGGTGCCCTTGACGCCGCTGTTGAGGACGCTGACGGCGATGCGCTTGCCGGCGAAGGGCACCTTTCGCTTGCCGAAGAGCGTGCCGAGCTGGTCCTTCTTGAGGGGGATGGCCTCCTTGTCCTGGAACGTGATGAGGTCCACGCCTCCGTCGTCGTGCCATTTGAGGAACTCGTATTCGCCGCGTGCTGCTGCGGCCCCGCGGTTCTCCTCGCCGCCGCAGCCGGGGAGCAGTAGGCCCGTGGCCGTGATGAGGGCCGCCAATGCGGCGCGCGCTTGGCTCTTGATCATGGCCATAGCATCCTTTCCGTTGCAGGGCTTCCTCAGTACGCGGCTCCACCCCGCCCTCCCTCTCAGGGAGGGGGCAGGGGGAGGGTCGGGCGCTGGTCCCTACCCCGATGCCCCACCCTCGCCCTTCCCTCTCCCTGGAAGGGAGAGGGGTCAAGGCACCGCCCTCTCGCTGGAAGGGAGAGGGGCATTTGCTCAGCCCAGGTCCTCCCAGGCGATGGGGGTGCGGCGGAGGGCGTAGGCGAGCTCGCGGCGGTAGTCGCCGTAGACGGTCATCCAGTGGAAGCCGTGCATCTTCGCGGCGAGGGCCGCGTCGTCCATCTTGTACTGCACCTCGATCTGGGTGCGGCAGATGGGGTAGAAGGGGGCCTCGATGATCTCGCTGGAGAGGCCGTGCCACTTCTTGGCCTCGAAGTCGGCCAGGATGCTGGTGAGGCGCTGGCCCTTGGGCATCTCGACCTTCGGGGCCGCCCCGTAGTCGCTCTCGTAGTGGGTCACGATGCGCACGGGGTCGAGGCTCTTGCCGTTCATCTTCCGCGGGCCTGTGCAGTGGGCCAGCGTGATCTGGCCGCCGTGGGGGTAGCAGGGGTTGTGGAGGAAGGTGGGGTGGCCGGTTATGCCGTCGAGGAGGATGCCTGCGGGGATGACGACGAAGTCGGATTCGCAGAAGGCCATGTAGCCGTCGTCGTTCAGCGTCGTCAGCGTGAGGCAGGCGGTGGTCTCGGAGACGGGCATGATGGTGCCCATGCAGGCGTTGACGGTGATGGCGCGTGCCTCGGCCTTCTGCATCAGGGAGCGGAAGACCTGGTCGAGGAGGAAGCAGTTGTCCACGAACTCGCGCTTGGTCTCCAGCTTCACCCCTTCGGCCTTGAGATAGTCGTCGGCGCGCTTCTTGGCCAGGGCGACGGCGGCCTGGTCGGCCCTCGCCTCCTGGATGAGCTTGCGGAGGTCCTCGTAGGTGACGGTCTGGATGTCGAGTCCCCAGCGGTCCTTGGCGAGCTTGGGCGCCTCGCCGTGGGCCCAGCCGCCCGGGCCGCCGACGGCCAGGATGCGTGCGCCGAGGGCGTTCTTCAGCCCGCACAGGGCGCGCAGGCGCCAGAGCAGCTCGTCCCGGGAGTCCACCACCACGTCCTCGAAGTCCACGCCCTGGACGGCGAGGCGGTCGGAGTGGCGGCGCAGGTAGCGCGGGCTGATGATCTCGTACCAGAGGTAGAGCGGGCCGCTCTTGTGCCGAACGAAGACGATGACGTGTTTCTTGGCGGCGAGGGCGGCATCTATGGCCTGGTTGAGCGGGCCGCTCGAGGCGTAGACGAGCACGGCGTCGGCATCGGCCATGTCCTTGGCGCCGGCCACGTCGGCCGGGGCCTTGGCCGCGGTGAGCGGCAGCATGGTGACCGGGAAGTCGGCAGCAAGGGTGAGGCGCTCGAGCTCGCCGTTGATGCGGGCGATTTCCTCAGTGGCCTGGGCCTGGGTCTCGACGCCGCCCCAGGGCCGCCAGCTCGACTGGTGGCGGTGGGCGTAGGTGCCGTAGGTGAAGATGGGCTTGACGACGAGGGGCTTGCGCGCGGGCGGCATGGCCACCTCGGGCTCGGCGCCCCTGACCAGCGACCACGAGAGGCCCAGGAGCGCGCCGGCCCCCGCGGCCTCGAAGAAGCTCCGGCGCGACACCCCGCCGCCGTCGCACGGGCAACAGCGCGGCCGAAGCGGCTTGGCGGGAAAATCCTTGTCCTCTTCCACGGCCCTGCCTCCTTTGCAGTTGGGCGTCTCCCCACGCCCACCTCTGTAGCACGAACTGCCGCGCGAGTCAACCCCCGGCAGTTGACTTCCCACGCCGCTTGTGCGAACATAGGGGGAGACAGGCCCGAAGATGGTCTTCGGGCTTCAGCACAAGGAGGCATGGCAATGGCACAGAGGCGGCTGCTGGGTGTGGGCGCTGCCCTGGTGCTGGCCGCGTGCTGCCTGGGCGCGTGGGCCGCCGAGACCCCAACCTCGGGCCCACAGGTCGGCGAAGAAACGCCGCCGTTTAGCGTCCAGGACATCACCGGTCCGGCCAAGGGCACAAGTCTGTGTTATGTCTGACGCTACGGGGGGCGTCCGTCGCTCATCGTCTTCGCGAGGGCGGCGGACGGCCGCTTGGCCGGTCTGGCCAAGGCAGTGGACAAGTTCGTGGCCGACAACAAAGAGAAGCGGATGGCAGGCTTAGTTGTCCTGCTCGACGCGAAGAACGACGCGAATGTGGCGAAGCTGACCGAGATCGCCGACAAGGGCGGCCTTGCCATCCCGCTCACCATCGCCGGCGACGGCGCGAAGGGGCCTGGCGGCTACAAGCTCAACGCCGAGGTGCCCATCACTGTCCTGGTGAGCAGGAAGAACAAGGTCGAGGCCAACTTCGCCCTGGCCGCGAAGGCCGACGAAGAGGCCCAGAAGAAGGAGGTTGCCGACATCCTGGCGGTCGCCGCGAAGATGCCCGCGGAGTAGCCGCTCGGCCAACCCGTTCGTCACTTCTCCGACGGGCGGCGCCCCACCGCGGCGCCGCCCGTCGGCGCTCCGGCATCGAAGAGGCGGGGATTCCGTGAAGAACCTGAGCGTCCTACTGCTGTTCGCCGCCGCTGCCGTGGCGGCGCCGGCGCCCAAGCGCACGGAGCCCGCGACCTTCTACGTAAGCCAGTCCTCAGGCGACGACAGTTCGAGTGGGCAGGCCCCCGCTCCCGATGGCGCCAACGGCCCCTGGAAGACCCTGGCGCGGGCCTCGGCCGAGGACTACATTCCCGGCGACCGCCTCCTCCTGAAGTGCGGCGACACCTGGGATGAAGAGCTTCGCCCCAAGGGGGAGGGCACGCCCAAGGAACCCATCACCATCGGCTCGTACGGCGAGGGCGCCAAGCCGGTGATTGACCGCCAGGACTACCGCCAGGACCGCATCGGCATCCACCTGGCCGACCAGGGCGGCTTCAGAATCGTCGGGCTCGAGTTCAACCGCTGCATGACCGGCATCTACGCCGAGTACTCGGCCGGCTGCCCGACCAAGCGGTTCCTCTGGATCGAGGACTGCTATCTCCACGACTCGCTGCTCTACCAGCACTACGAGGACTACCCCCGCCGCAAGATCGGCCTCGGCGTCTGCCTCTTCTCGCACGAGCGGAAGAACCGGGTCGTCCTGGCCGACGTGACGGTGCGGAACTGCGTGTTCCGCCGCCTGGCCTCCGGCTTCTGGACCAACAGCCCGGACAACTTCAACAAGAACGCCTCCTTCATCTACAACTTCGCGAACCTGACCTTCGAGGGCTGCCTGTTCGAGGAGGGCTACCAGTGGCAACTGGGCATCCGCGGCGTGGCCGGCGGGGCCGTGCGGAACTGCGTGACCCACGACATCGGCCGCGGCTTCCGCGCCTTCAACGGCGTGGCAGGGGGCATGTTCTTCCGCTGCAAGGACTGGGTGTTCGAGGACAGCGAGTGGGGCTTCATTGACATCGGCCTGGGCAGCGGCGACGGCGAGGCGTTCGACTTCGAGGGCAACTGCGACAACATGACCATGCGGAACTGCCTGTTCCACGACACCGACGGCCCCGGCTTCCTCCTCTGCTGCTACGCCTCCGACGGCAATCCGAACCGCGGCATCCGCATGGAGAACTGCGTCCTCAACGGCAAGTCCAAGCGCCCTATCGGGCTGCCCCGATGCGCGATCATCAACACGACGGACTGGAATGAGGCGACGTGGACGAAGTGCCGCTTCTACCTCTCAGAGGGGGAGGTCCTGATGAGGGTGATGGACCCCGAGAAGGAGAAGCGCACGAGGTTCGTGGACTGCCTGGTCAAGAACCTGAGCGATGCATGCAGCACGCCGAACCTGGCCCCGAAGGCCGCCGTCTCGGCGTCGTCCCAAGAGGCCGGCCACGAAGCCGCCAAGGCCACCGACGGCAAGGCGGCGACGAGCTGGAAGGCCACCGCATCGGCAGACCAGTGGCTCGAACTCGACTTCGGCAAGCCTACGACCGTCAACGAGTTCCGGATCAGGGAGGACGCTTCCTCCTCGGTCAGCCGCTACCTCATCGAGCTATGGAGCCAGAGGGCCTCGCGATGGGTGGGCTGCTTCCACGGCCGGGCCATCGGGTCCGACTTCATCGCCCCCATCGTCAGCCGCACCACGCGCAAGGCGCGGCTGCTGATCCTGAGGACCGACAAGGGCAACCCCTGCATCGCCGAGTTCGAGGCATATGACGATGCCACGAGCGGGCCGAAGCGCGGGCCTTCGCCTCGCTAGAGTCCCGCCGGAGAGGAGCTGGAGGATGGACTACGAGCTGTTCGAGCGCGTGTGCAACGCCCCGGGCGTGCCGGGCTACGAGGACGAGGCACAGGCCGTGGTGCTGGAGGCGCTGCGCGCCTGCTGCGACGACGTGCGCCGCGACCGCCTGGGCAACGTCGTCGGCCTCAAGAAGGCCACGAAGCCCCCCGCCGATGGCTCGACCCCGCTCAAGGTCGTGCTCGCCGCCCACGTGGACGAGATCGGGATGATGGTGAAGCACATTGACTCTAACGGCTTCATCCGCTTCGAGCCGATGGGCGGCCTCAGCGCGCAGGTCATCACGTCGCAGCGGATGGTCATCCACGGCCGCAAGCCGGTCGGAGCGGTCGTCGTGCCCGACAATCGGGAGGAGAACAAGGACAAGCTGACGAAGGTGAACGAGGCATACCTCGACACCGGCCTGCCGCGCGAGGCCCTGTGCGAGCTGGTGCAGGTGGGCGACGTAGTGACCTTCGCCTCGGGCGTCGAGCTGCTCAACGAGAAGGTCTATGTGGGCAGGAACTTCGACGACCGCATCGGCACCTACTGCCTCCTCGATGCGATGCGGCGGGTGGGCGAGACGGCGGTGGACGCCTACGCGGTCAGCTCGGTCCAGGAGGAGGTAGGGCTGCGGGGCATGCGGCCCGCCGCCTACGCCCTCCAGCCCGACATCGGCCTGGCCATTGACGGCAGCCTGTGCTGGGGTCCCTACGGCGACCAGCACGAGCGCACCTGCGAACTCGGCAAGGGCACGGGCGTCTACATCATGGACCGCCTGACCATCGGCGACCGGCGGCTCGTGCAGTTCCTCTTCGACCTGTGCGAGCGCCACCAGATCCCCGTCCAGCGCAACGTCGGCGGCGGCACCGATGCCTCGGCCATCCAGCAGTCGCGGGCGGGTGCCCTCAGCACCACCATCGGCGCCCCTGTCCGCTACATGCACTCGACCGTCCAGCTCTGCCATGCCGACGACATCGAGGCCACGGTCGAGCTGTTGGCGAAGTTCCTCGAGCACGCGCACGAGTTACTGCCCGACGAGCGGTAGCATGGTGAGGAAACGAACGTGAAGATCACACGCGTGGCGAGCACACCGGTCTGCCTTCCCATTCCCCCGCGGTCATACGCGTCCGACGACGCCGGGACGAAGCGCGAGTGGGGGCGGCTGAGCCGGCTCTCGCCCAAGAGGCCGGGCACGATCCTCGAATACCTCGTCGTCCGAATCGAGACGGACCAGGGCGCGGCCGGCATCGGCGAGGCGCCGGTGGACATCGGCTTCTTCGGCCAGACGCTCGAGGAGGTGCAGGCGGCGATTGACGACTACCTGGGCCCGCAGATCGTCGGGCTCGACCCCTTCGACCGCGAATACGCAATGCATCGTATTGACTACAGGGGGAACTCCTGCGCCAAGTCGGGCATTGACCTGGCGCTCCACGACCTGATGGGCCGCGCCCTGGGCGTGCCCGTGAGCGATCTCATCGGCGGCTCCCATCGGACCCGTGTGCCAGTGGCCATCGAGATCGCGGGCGGGGCGCCGGCCGACATGGCGGCCGCGTGCGTGGCCTACATGGCCAGGGGCGTGCGCGCGTTCAAGCCCAAGATCGGCGGCATCCCCGACCAGGACGCCGACCGGCTCCGCGCGATCCGCGACGCCGTGGGTCCCGACGTGTCGCTCCGGGCCGATGCCAACCAGGGCTACTCGCCCAAGGAGGCCATCCGCCTCTGCCGGCTGGCCGAGCGGCACGACGTAGGGCTGGAGCTGCTCGAGCAGCCCGTGGCCGCGTGGGACCTCCAGGGCATGGCCGCCGTGTGCCGGGCGGTGGACACGCTGATCGAGGCGGACGAGAGCTGCTACTCAATCCACGACGCGATGCAACTCATCCGCCACGAGGCCGCCGACGTGCTGAACATCAAGATCGCCAAGGCGGGCGGTCTCTATGCCGCGAAGAAGATCGCCGCGCTCGCCGAGGCCGCGGGACTCAAGTGCGTGCTGGGCACCGCGTTCGGCCTCGGCATCGGCGTCGCGGCCAAGCTCCACCTTGCGGCTTCCACGGTAGCCGTGACCGACACCGTCGAGTTCACGGAGATCGGCCTCCACGGCAACCTGCTCGCGCCACCGCACGACGCCCGGCTGGCCCTTCCGCTCGAGGAGGATGGGTGCCTGCCCGTTCCCGATGGGCCGGGCCTGGGCGTCGAGCTTGACGAGGCCAACTGCGGGAAGTACCGCGCCGCACCATAGCCAGCGAGTGCTCTGTTGTGTGCGGCAGCACCAACATTACAACGCTGCTCTCGCCTGCCCAGAACAAGACAGGTTCCCGTCATTACAGGAGGCAAGTTGCCTGAGGGGGGAAATCGTCAGGGGTAGGGTCGTATCGCCCCGCTCTCCAGGAGGATAGCGGCCTGGGAGAAGAGCGGCTTCTTACCCCAGTGAATCCCCCCGGAGAAGATGTAATAGGTCTCGCCACTAGCGGCCTTGTAGACCGCCATATACTTCGGCGGCTCGCCCATGTTCAGGTGGGAGTTGAGGTAGGCTGCCGCTTCGGCGGGGGACTTGATGTTCGGCTTCTCCCTTGGCGTCTCGCCTTGTCCTCCCCCACGGATGATCTTGTCGCAAAGCGCCGGCGGCAGGGCGACCAGCTTGATGCCCCGCATGAACCCCCCAGGCTCCTTGCCCCCCGGCCAAGGGATGACCTCGAGCCGCTTCTCCTCCTCCTGGTCGGCATCCTCGACCTCGAACCCCAGGATGCTCAGGCAGGTTGCGGGCAACATCAGCGCTCCCTCCTGCTCCACTGCCCCGGGTTCCGACGCCCCTACCCCCGCATGCCCCATCATCATACCACGCAGGACGGCTGAGCGAGTAACGGGCTTGTAACTCGCGTCGGCGTGACTCCGCCGGGGCAATGCGCTAGAATTGTGCCTGTACCGCTGACGCAAGGGGTCGCTGTATGCTGCTTGTGGCCAATGTGGGCAATACGCACGTGCGGCTCGGCGTCTTCGAGGAGGGCGAGGAGCCGGTCGCCACCCAGGCCGTCGCCCTGGGCTCCCTCGATGCGCTCCGCGTGCCCGACGGAGTGGCCGAGGGCCTCGTCGTTGGCTCGGTGAATCCCCCGGCCGCGGCGCGGCTGCGCGAGTGGGCGGGCAAGGCGTTGCGGTGTCCCGTGCTCGAGCTGCGGGCCGAACTGCCCGTGCCGCTCCGCTTCGCGTGCGACGAGCCGGGCCGCATCGGGGCGGACCGCATCGCTAACGCCATCGCCCTGCACGCGCGCACGGGCCGCGGGGGCATCGCGGTGGACTTCGGGACGGCGATCAGCTTGGCCGTGGTGTCGCCCGACGGCGTGTTCCTCGGCGGCGCCATCGCCCCGGGGTTGGCGATGTCGGCGCGAGCGCTCCACGCCGACACCGCGCTGCTGCCGCTCGTTGATGCAGCGGCCGCCGCGCCCGCGCTCAGTTGCCGCACCGAGACGGCCATCGCCACGGGCCTCCTGTGGGGACTGGCGGGCCTGGCGGACCGCCTGGTCGAGCGCTTCGCCGAGCAGTTGGCCGAGGGTGGCACAGGCGTCCCGCCTGTGCTTGCCACAGGCGGCGACGCGGCTGCCCTCGTGCCCTTCTGCCGCCGGGTCCACGCCATCGCGCCCCACCTCACCCTCGAAGGCCTCCGCCAGGCCTACCTCCAGCGACCCCGATGACCCCCACACCCCCAACACCCAACCCCGAACACCCAACACCTTCTTCCCCCACCGTGGTCGCGCTCCTCACCCCGCCGGGCCAGGGCGGCATTGCCATCCTCCACGTGGCCGGGCCACCGGCCTTCGAGCTGGTGG
>VGYV01000304.1 GCA_016872855.1 Planctomycetota bacterium | reverse complement strand
CGAGATGTGCCAAGCCTGTGCTGCCCAGCATGAAGGATGATGTCGAGCCAGCGCTCAAGGCTTACACTGACGCTCAGGCGGCCACCAGCACTGCATTCAAGGATGGCCAGCGGCCCGAGGCGGTCCGAACTGCGCAGGCCCAAGCCGCCACGGCCCTTAGGGCCGCGCTGGAGAAGGCGGCTGAGCGGCTCATCCAGGCTTCTGAGAAGGAGCTTGCGGGATGCGTGGCCCGGCAGGTGGAAGCCTTCTTTCGCACCAATAGCCAGGTGTTCAGGAATGGGGGATATGAGGCGGCCCTGAGAGCAGCATGTGGAGGATACAGCCCGGCGCCAGGGAATCTGCCGGATCCCAACCGGTTCAGCAATGGGTTGAGTTGCTGCGACAGCACTGACCAGCTTCAACTTCGCTCGGATCTTCTGGCGCAGCTCAGGAAACGCGCTGAGGCCGCAAAGCAAGGGGCCACGCAACAGGGGTTCGTACAGAAGGTCCGTGCGGAGATCGCCCGCCAGATACCCGTTGCGGTCGAGTTTGCCAAGAAGCTTGACGGCATTGTGGACCGCGTTCTAGGCCCTGCCAACGCTCTGTGGGCCCCCGGCAAGACCGCGCAGGACCAGAAGGAGAGGAAGGGCACGGTGGGCAAGGCTTTTTCGGATCTCGCCGAGGCGGAGAAGGCAGCACCCAAGTCAGCTCTGCACGGGCTCATCCTATCTGCCAAGGCGGAGCAGATCAACACCCACTACAAAGGGTCATTGGGGGGCAACTACGGCTTGGACGACGCCAACCTTCAAGCTGCGCTCCACGACGCGTTCCGTGGTCGCAACCGCGACGACAGCCCCATGGCGTTCGGAGTGCAAGACTACCTCGTTGGGCAACTTGACATAAGAGCGAAGCAGCCCAAGCCCAAGGTGCCCGGGAAGGAGCCACCCATCGTGCCGAAGGCCAAGGAGCAGCCCGACGACCTACGGGCGATGCTCCGCGCCGCCATCACTGAACTCCTCCAGACAGGGAAACTCGAGAACAACGACGCGAGAGCCAAAGCAATCGAGAATGCTGTCAAGGACGACTCGTTGCTCAACGCTTTGAAGGCTGTCGTCGCCCTGGGGGCCATTGACAAGACGAAGCCATTGGTGCGCACCCAAGTAGCTGCTCCGAAGGCACGAATGACCGACATGCTTGAGGCCGCAGGCTTCGACCGTGCTTTCGCAGATAGGTGCGGGCCGCTCAAACAGGAGTTCGTGCGGCTCAACCCGAAAGACTACGTGACAAAGCAGCCGGATGGCGACCTATGGATACAGCACCCGGGCAAACGATATGCAATGCCCAGGCCGGCTCTCTGGCATGCTCTGGACTGTCTGGCGAGCGCAGAGAACGCGGCGGCGAACCTCCAGGGGGACGAACAGAACTTGCTGAAGGCTCTCTGTGCTCTTGAGCGGGTCAGGCTCCAGAAGCGCCTCGTCGTGGACAATCAGGACTGGCCTGTAGCACAAGAGCACCAGAACCATAGGGGCGCCCTGAACGATGAACTGAAGAAGAGCGCGCTCGCGCTTGAGAAATGGGAGAAGGATGCCTCCACAAAGGGATTCGCCGAATTCCTCGGCGAGGTCCGTGAACTGGTCAGGAAGCCCACGTACAAATGGTACGCAAAGATCACAACAGACTTGCCCGACAAGATCAGCAATCTCTTGGAGGCCTTCCCGGCTCCTGTGTACAAGGAGGCCTACAAGCCTCAGGGAGAGGCCTTCTGGGTCGCGTGGTTGGGGCCTTTCTCGTCGAAGGCGAAGCCTGACAAGAAGGAGGAACTTCAGCGTGACGACTGGTTCTGCCGTCTCAACAAGGCCCTGGGGAACGCCGGTCTGAAGAACATTGTCTGGGACACGAACGCTCCGTCGACGGAGCCTGAGGGAACCCGTAGGGGCAACCGTTGACAGGGCGATTTTGGCCCATTTTGGGTCCAGGAGAGCAAGACAGGAGAGGGCGACATGGCGAGGTTGACAGAGATCGGGCGGTTCAGGGACCTGGTGTACATCGGGCGGGGGGGGGATGGCCGAGGTGTACCGCGCCGATGGGACGGAGTACGGGACCGTGGCCATCAAGGTGCCTCTCGAAGGGGCAGACCTGGACCGCTTCCGCGTGGAGAAGCTGGTGCAGGCGAAGCTGCGCCACCCGAATATCGTGTCGGCGCTCGAGGTGAATCGGCCCGGGGAGCCCGATTACATCGTGATGGAGTACATCGAGGCGCCGACGCTTCGGACCGTGCTCGCGGCGCATCCGGGCGGGCTGAGCCCCGTGGCGGCCGCGCGCATCGCCATCGGGGTGTGCCACGGCCTGGCACACGCCTACACGAACGCCAAGCTGCGGGCGCACCGGGACATCAAGCCTGGGAATATCTTCGCGGACGTGCAGGGCGACACGGTGGGGCTGGTGAAGCTGTCGGACTTCGGGGTGGTGAAGCGCTGGGACGACGGGGGAGGCATGGGCACGAGGTTCCTCGGCGCCCCCCACTATATGTCCCCGGAGCAGATCAACGCGAGCGCGCTGGTGACGGAGCTGACCGACATCTATTCGCTGGGCTGCGTGCTCTACGAGATGGCCGCGGGGCGCCCGCCCTTCGAGGGCAACCCGATGCAGGTGATGAACGACCACCTGGGCAAGGAGCCGATTCCTCCGAGCAGCCTCCGCCCCGACCTGCCCGAGGCCCTCAACGCGGCCATCCTCAGGTGCCTGGCCAAGAACCCGAGGCACAGGTTCGCAAGCGTGCTGGACCTCGCCGCCGCTCTGGCCAGCGACGGGTCCGCCACGCGGTCCACGACAGCCCGATTTGTGAGCGCCCTGGACCTCCCTGGCGTTCCGGCCCCCTGGCCCGGGGACTGGCCTGCGCCCGCGCCGGTCCCGCAGGAGCCGAGGGTTCGGGTCGAGGAGCCGCCCACGCCTGCAACCGTGCGGGTGCTTCCGCACCGTGAGGCCAGCGGGTATCTTGAGCATTTGGAGACGGACAAGGTGCTGGGCATCGCTGGCGGCCCGGCGGATGGCTACGAGGGTTCAACACCCGCGAGCCCGGAGCCGCCGTGGGGCTGGCAGCCCTCGAGGGAGACGCCGGCCGGCATCCTCTTGGCGGCGAGCATGGTGGGCCTTGTGCTCTATGCGGCTGTCATCCTCATCCTTATCCTGGCTTCGAGCCGCGCCCAGGGGCGCCCGGTCCCGCGCAGGCCCCCGAGGGCGGCCCTCCCGCCCGGGCCGCCCGTGGCGGAGAAAGCGAGGGTTGGCATACCCATCCTCCCACCCGTCCCGCAGCCCGCTGTGGCCCCAAAGGCCGAGGAGCCGCCCGAGCCGAAGGCTAAGGAACCGGCCATCAAGGAGCCTGCCCCGCCCGAGCCGAAGGTAGAGGAGCCGCCTGCGAAGGAGCCTGTGCCGCCCGTGCCGAAGGCAGAGGAACCCCCCTGCGAAAGAGCCTGCGCCCCCCGAGCCGAAGGCCGCGGAGCCGCCCCCGCCCGAGCCAAAGGCCAAGGAACCACCCGCCAAGGAGCCGGCGCCGCTCCCGCCTGCCAAGGAATCCGAGCCGCCTGCGCCGAAGGCCGAGGAGCCGCCCGTGAAGGAGTCGCCGGGCCCGCCGCCGAAGACGCCCGAGCCGTCGGCCAAGGAGCTTCGGGCCGATCTGATCGAGTCTGCCGAGCGGCTCATCAGGGCTGCCGAGCAGGACCTTGAGGGGAGCGTGAAGCGCGAGGTGGGGGCCTTCTTTGAGACCAACAGGGCCGCTCTCAAGGGCGGTGCAGCGGTCTGGGTGCTCAAGGCCGCGTGTGACAGGTACTGCCAGGCGCCTAGGGACTTCCCTGCCGGCGAGCGCTTGGTCAAGATGTTCAGCGACGCTCTGAGCCAGTGCGAGCGGGCCGAGGCGCTTGGCCCTGGCTCGGAGGATGCGACCCGGCTCAAGCAAAGGGCCGCCGCCGGAAGGAAGGGGGCAACGCAGGAGGGGTTCACTGAGAACCTCCGCGCTGCCATCGGTGGGCAGATAGCCGTTGCGGCGGAGTTCGCCAAGAAGCTCGATGGCATCGTCTCTCAGGTGCTGGGCCCCTCTGGCACCCCCTGGCGTCCCGGAGCGGTCGCGACCGACCAGGAGGCGAGGAGGAAGTCCTTTGGCAAGGCGCTCTCGGACTTCGCCCAGGCGGAGAAGGATGCGCCTAACGCGGCCCTGCACAAGCTGATCCTGTCCGTCAAGGTCGAGGAGTTGATGATCCGTTACAACGGGGCCTTTGAGGGCAACTATGGCCTGGACGATGCCAACCTTCGGAGCGCTCTGAACGAAGCGCTGCGAGGCCGCAACCGCGAGGATAGCCCCATGACATTCAAGGTGCATGATTTCCTTCTCGAGCAGCTCGACATGAGAGCAAAGGAGCCCAGGGCCAGAGCGGCGGAGAAGGGGCGAGACGACGGGGCCGTCCGCTAGGCGGCCAGTGGGTTGAGGTGTGAGGACCTGACATGGGTCGTCCGAGGAAGATCGCAGGCATCCGCATTCTGGAGGTCCTCTACGACCGCGGCATGGCCATCGTCTACAGGGGCTTGTCGCCGAAGTACGGCGACGTCGTCGTCAAGGTCCCGAAGGAAGGCGTGGACCTGGCCAGTTTCGTGTGGGAGGCGGAACTCCAGAAGCGGCTTGAGCACAAGCACATCGTGCGGGCCCATGAGGTCGCGAGGGAGGCGGGGTGGCCTTGCCTAGTGATGGAGCGTGTGACGGCCCCGACGCTGGCGATGATCGTCGAAGGGTATCGGCCCGGCGTGGCGATGCTGAGCGCCAGGGCGATCGCGGCCGTCGGCCTTCACGTGTGCGAGGCGTTGGACTTCGCCTATCGTAGGGGGAGGATTGCTGCCCATTGCGACATCAAGCCCAACAACATCTTCGCCCAGGTGAGCGGGGACGAGGTGACGCTGGTCAAGCTGACCGACTTCGGGATCGCCAAGCCTCTGGGGGCGGACCCGTATGCGACGCGTGTGATCGGCCAGCCGCACTACATGGCGCCCGAGCAATTCGGCACCCGGCAGGAGGTCTCACAGCAGACGGATGTCTATTCGCTCGGCTGCGTCCTATACGCGTTGGCCACAGGGCGCCCGCCTTTCCGAGGCAGCGATCAGCAGTTGAATACCGCGCACTGCACTATCCACCCACTTCCGCCACTTCACTGGCGCGCCGACTTGCCGCAGGAACTCAATGACCTCATCCTGCGGTGCCTTGCGAAGGAGCCGGCCGACCGCTTTGGCAGCGTCTTGGAGCTTTCTGCGGCCTTGGCGGCGATCGCTGGCGTGCCGGCCCCCGTGCCCACTCCCGTCGAGCCCATTGCGGTCCCGCCCCCTCCCGCGCTGGGCCCGCGCGTGCCCAGGCCGCTGGGTCCGGCCCCGCAGCGGGAGCCGGCAGTTGGGGGGTTCCCACTCGGTGCTGGGCCTCCGACGCCAACCCCTGCGAGACCCAAGGCGGCGCTATGGGGCATCATCGCGGCGTCTGCTGCCCTGGCGGTAGTGGTGGTCGGCGGAGCGGTGCTCCTGATCATCGCCTCCATTGCCGAGGTCGAGGTCTACAACTTCAATGCGGGATGGAGTCCGAAGAACCGCGGTGTGGCCCTTACCTGGCGCATCAGGCGGCGCTCGGCGTTCTCGAGCTACGACTTGCCCCCGAACGAACGGGGGAATTACAGCATCACTGTATTGTGTGTTCAGAGCGATAGGGTGTTGCGGCCAGGCTCTCCCCCCGTTCCCGAGGCGGACGCCACCCTGAGCGTAATGGACCTCAATGCAAACCCGGACCAGGGGGAGACGTATGAGGTCTACCTTCGCAGGAAGGACCAGGGCGTATCGGGGCGGCTACAGGATGTCAAGCGTTTGGGACCCCTTGGGTTGACGACGCCCGAGCCGACGGTCCTACCAGACGATCCCGCGGCGAGAGTGTTGGCGTGCAAGACCAGCATCGAGGCGCTCCGCAAAGCCGCGTCCAGCCTGTTCCCCGCTGATTCGGGATCACCCCCTGAGCGCTGGCAAAGCTTGGTCAAAGACGAGATCGCCAAGCGCTGGAAGGCGATCCGGAGCAATTACGACGGCAGCGTCCGCAAGCAGACTGAGGAGCTGGACAAGCGCGCCCAGGATGCAGCAGCGGCCGCGATCAGAGCGGGGAAGGCGCTGTCACCTAACGATCTGGACTTCTTCGCGAGGCCCCCCTGCAACCCCCAGGCGTGGAGAGCGTTGCGAAGTGCCCAGGCGCTTTGGGACAACGTGAGGGCGCTTGAGCGCGAAGGAGCCACCGAGGCGCTGCCGAAGACCACGGATGACGGCCTGACGGCGCTGCAAGCAAAGGCCGATGGCCTCTCCAACGACCTGCGCGGCGCACAGGCCACACTTCCCCCTCGTGTTCAGGGTCTCTGCTCCGGTCTTGGTCCTCGCATAACCAAGGTCCGCAGCTGCGTGGACGACGAGATCAAAAGAAGGGGGATCGACCGGGAAATGGAGGCGTGGGTCAGTGACCTGCGTAAGGCGATCGACAGACAGCGCGGGGGAACGGTGAAGGAGTGCGTCGCCAATCTCGCTGCTTTGACCGAGCAGATGTCCAAGCCATTTGCTGGAATCTCGCCGCTGCCCAAGCGCGCAGGGGAGGCGCTCGCCGACGCCGGCAAGAGGCTCATAGCGGAGTCTGATATCCTGCTCCAACTGGCGCACAAGGGCGTCTGCGCCCAAGCGGCGAACGAGGCGAAGGGGGTGCTGGGGGAGGTGCGCGACCTGGGGTTAGGCAGAGCACTCACGGACGAGGATAGCACAGCCGTTCGGAACCTGCCCGAGGCGCAGGACCCCTATGGGAAGTCCTTGAGCGGCCTCAAGAGCGCGTGGGGGGCTGTCTGGACCGTCCATACCGGCCTGCTCAACATCGTCAGGAAGGCCACAAACGAGGCGGAGATCAAGGCCGCCGCTGAGGGCCTCAGGACGGCAGCCGCTGGAGCCCCCGAGCTGCACGCCATCGTCAGCCTGGGCGAGCAGCTTGGGCGCGCGAAGCTCGCCCTGCCTCAACCGGGTGATAGGGACGTGAAGAGCCTGCGCAGGGCGAGGGAGCAAGTGGCTCAGGTGGTGGACTCCCTCCAGCGCATCGCAACGGGCAGGGACTCGGATGTGGGGAAGCTCAGGGACGAAGTGAGCCGTCGCCTGGCAGCCAGGCGTGACGCGATGGCGGCCACGATTGTCGCCGAACTCAACGCTGGCTATGAGCGTGCGATCAGGTCCGCGCAAGAGATTGTGAACAAGCCTGGCACGGGCAGCACTGTTGAGGCGTGCAGGAGCAGCATCGCCGCGCTCGCGAAGGCGATGGATGCCGTAAGAGAGCACGAGAAGGCATTCGAGAGGAGGGAGGACATCTCCCCAGCGAACGCCGACGGCGCGAAGGCTCTTCTAGCGGCCACTCGACCGAGGATTGGCCGGGAAGCTCGGGCCGCCTTCGATGTGGCCATCAAGCCCTTGTGCACCGACAAGCTCGAGAGCACGCTCGCCGACGCCCACGCCCTCGATGGCGTCCTCGCGGATGCCAGGAAGGCGGGGGGGGAGGGCGTGGATGCGGTTCAAGGCGCCTGGGACCTAGCCAAGAGACTGAGCGCCAGCAGACAGGGAAGGGTCCCGGCCACGGAAGGGGACCTGGACCACACGATCGCCGCCCTCAAAGACGAGTACAGGGCGGACCTGCTCCGCGCGTTGTTCGTGATCGAGAAATGGCGCCTGCGCCACGCGGTGGACAAGACGCGCGCTCTCCTCGAAGAGATGGAGGTCAGGAGGAAGCAGGATGCCCTTCGCAAGGAGGTGGCGCAGCACCCGTTGACTCAGGGGAGGGTAGAAGTCGAGGCAATGGTGGGGGAGCTTTGCGAGCGCTACGAGCGCCTGATAGCGCCGAAGGAGTTGCTGGCGCTCGAAGAGGCGCTGAAGGGAATCAGGGAAGGGAAGACGGTCGGAGAGTGCAAGAGGAACATCGTCGAGCTGGCTGATCGCGCTCTGCGAGTGCGCGAAGGTCTTTCCAAGTACTCGGGCGCTGCAAAGACATTGGCGGACAGGCTGCTCGGCGATGCCAAGGGCAAGGTGGGCAGGGAGGCGGAGGGCATGGTGGAAGCCCTTGTGGCCAGCCTGGGTGGCGGCAACGACAGGCCTACGAGGGCCGAGGAAGCCGACTTCAGGGAAGCGCTCGGCAGGCTCAAGGACAGCAAACTCGTGGACACCGCCATCGTGAACCTGGTTGGCGCCGCACTGGATGCTGCGGCCGCAGTCCGCAGTGCTCGCCCGGCGGGCAGGCAGCGTACCGATCAGGAGTTGAACGACCTCCTCACTGGATTGCACAGAACTCAGGGGACCCTGGCTGGCCTGGCGCGTGCGGCCTCGCCGGCCCTGCGCCGCCGGTGCGGCGATCTGGAGGACATCTGCGGGAAGCTGCGGGCCGAGGCCATTTACGCCCGTTCGCCCTACTCCAAGGCATCAAAGGACGACTTGGAGAGGTGGCGCTCCAGCCTCGAGGAATGGAAGAAGGTGGGCAAGGCGCCGCCTGAGATCGAGAGGGCCGCTGCCGCGATCGCAGCAATCGGGAGCACGATCAAGGACATAGATGAGAGCAAGCCGGCAGTAGAGACGGCGCGTGGGACCTGGCAGAATGCACTGGAGAAGGCCAAGGAGTTGACTGAGGCGCTGCGTGCGGGCAGGATGCCTGACGGCGCATCGGCTGTGAAGGCGTTCCAGGCAGCCAGGGTTGCCACAGAGAGGTTGCCCCAGAGGGCGCGCGATCAATGCCGGGGTGAGGAGGCCCAGGCTGCCAAAGAACTCGGGCCCGGTCTCGCTGAAGCGGCTCAACGGATGGTCCAGGCCGCCGAGCGAGAGGCAATCGAGCGCGAGGTCACAGTGTTCTTCGGGAACAAGAGGGAGGCATTCAAGGGTAGCGACTTCAAGAGGGCCCTTGAAGGGGCGTGCAGCACGTTCTGCGAAGCACCCAGAAACCCCTCGGCCAGCGGCAGCAGGCAGATGGCGCAGTTGCTCGAGGCGGCGGGGACCTGTTGTAGGAACGCTGTGGAACTTGGTCTAGGCTCCGACATGGTAGCTCAGACCAGTGACCGGGTTATCGCCATGAGAGGGACCATACACAAAGGGTTCCGCGAGGCCCTGCGCGCTGCCCTCATGGCCCGCATAGCCGAAGCTGTAGCCATTGCCGACCATCTCAACGCAAGAGTCGTCTTCCCGCTGCTAGGCGGTCACAACAACCCGTGGCGGCCCGGAGCCATTGCGCCGGACCAAGAGGAGAGGAAGCGGAAAACAGTTGTCAAGGCTCTCCAGGCTCTCGACGATGCGGAGAAGACGGCTAAGAGCGCGCTGCACAAGCTGATCCTGTCTGCCAAGGCCGAAGAGATCAGCGCCCACTACAACGGGACTTTTGAGGGAAACTACGGGCTGGACGATGCGAACCTGCGAGACGCGCTCTACAAAGCCCTGCAGGGTCGCAACCGCATTGACAGCCCCATGACATTCAAGATGCAGGACTTCCTTCTCGAGCAGCTCGACAGGAGGGCGAAGGAGCCGAAGGCCAGGGTGGCCGGGAAGGACAAGACGAGCGGGGGCAGTCGCCACGGCGCCGCTGGGGAGACGGTGGCAGCAGGGGGGGCCGTGACGCCGTGAAGGGCGGGCGCTGTGTGGGTGGCCTGGAAACCGTGTGTTGAGGTCAAACGGCGATGAAGCAGGGGATGGCGGAGAGACGAATGGGTGGCTTCGCCCTCGGGTGGGCGGCGGGGGCGGTGTGGGCCTGCGTTGCCGCGGCGGCCGCGGCAGAGGGGGGCGCGGGGGCGAACTGTAGGGTCGAATGGGTGTCGCCGCCGCGGGTCGTGCAGCGAGGGGCGGCCTGCGTGGTGGGTTTCACGGTGCGGGTGGCCGACGGGGAGGGGAATGCGGTGCGCGGGCTGCGCGAGGGGGATTTCCAGGTGGGGTTCGAGGGGCTGCGCGCGGGGGCGGCCGCGGTGCGATTCGAGCGGACGTTCGCGGTGTCGCATCTTCAATTGGCACATAGCGGCCATGTGCGAATTGAAGATGCGACACCTTTG
>VGYV01000303.1 GCA_016872855.1 Planctomycetota bacterium | reverse complement strand
TGTAGTAGTATGGGGCGCTCCAGGGGTCGAGGATTTGCTTGAGGGTCTTGGAGTCGCCGCGGAGGAACTCCCAGGTGTCCTTGGCTCCGCCCCAGCCGTTGCCGGAGCCGCCGGCGCTGGGGTTGGTGAGCCACTCGTAGAGGCAGCGGTCCATGTAGTCGTAAGCGCCGGGGGCTGCGGGGTTGGTCGGGGCATAGGGGCGGTCGGGGTAGCCGCCCTTGTCCTCGCGGTACTGGGTGATGGCCATGGACAGGGTCCGGATGTCGGCGCCCGCCTGGGCGCGCATGGCTCTGGTGCGGAGGCCAGGGACGAAGATGATGACGCTGGCGGCGAGGACAGTCATGATGGCCATGACGATGAGCATCTCGGTCATGGAGAAGCCGGCGCGCGCGCCGCCTCGGCGCCGCATCGCCAGGCCGTGGGGGTTGGGGGCTATCGCCGTCATCGCGGGGGTCCTCGCTGGTTACCAGTTGCCGAAGTAGACGTTGATCTCGCCGGTCGCCTTGCCCCCTGCCTTCACCTTCTCGCCGTCGTGGGTATACTTGCCGCTGGTGACCTTCAGGGCCTCGGTCTGGATGTTGGACCAAGCGGCTCCCGTAAGGCCCGGGATCTTGTCGGCGTAGGCGCCGGTGGAGAAGAGCTCGTAGGTCTTGGTGTTATAGAGCGGCTGGATGCCGCCCTCGCCGTTGTCGGCGCCCGGGTCGCCCTGGTTGGCCACGTAGCGGGTGTAGATGAGGGGGCGGCCCCATGTATCCGCCACCGTGTCCAGCTTGCCGTCGTTATCCGTGTCAATGAACGTGGAGGAGCGCACCTGGAGGAGTGAGCCGAGCTCCTGGACGAGCTTGGGGCCGCTGAAGGCGGCGCCCTCGGGGTACCTGCTCTGCATCTGGCAGAAGCTGGTGATGGCCATGCCCACCTGGTTGACGATGGTGCGTGTGCTCTGGGCGTGGGAGCCCTGGAGGCTGGCGCGGACGCCGGCGTAGAGGAGTCCGAGGAGGATGGAGATGACGCTGATGACGACGAGGACCTCGACGAGGGTGAAGGCAGATTTCCGATTTCCGATTTCCGACTTGCGATTTCGGACTTCTCTAGGTGGCATGGCCGTGGGTCCTTGCGTCATTTGCTCCAGTTGCGGACGTCGTCGTCCTTGTGGCCGTCGTTGAAGTCGTTGACGGCCCTCGTGCAGAAGTCGGCGAAGGTCTTGTAGCTGAAGGGCAATAGCTCCTGGTCCCCGGTCGTGCCGTCGGGGCCAACGCCGTAGAGGTCGTACGTGGTCGGGTTGTGGTACGGGTTGATGCCATCGTTGTAGTCGGCCGCTGCGGAGGCGGGGAACTGGGGCCTGTTGTAGAGGAACGGCCGGTCCCAGGGGTCCACCACCTCGGGCACGCCATTGCCATTCGTGTCCGTCATCTCTCTGGTGCCGCTGAGCGTGAGAAGGGGCGGGCCGTCGTGGAGGAAGCGGTGGCAGAGGTAATAGTAGAGGGTCTCGGGCGAGTAGGTGAGCGTGGTGAGGGTGACCTTGACGTAGGCGCCGCCGCTCTTGGTGCCCTGGAAGTTGTAGATTTGCGCGTTCACGGGCAAGCGGTCGGGCGGGTGGTAGGTGTAGAGGCCGGCATAGGTGTTGAGGGCCATCTCGATGCGGCCGAGGAGGGACTTCGCTTCAGCGACCCTGCCCTCCTGGCTCACGGCGAACATGGCCGGCAGGAGCATGCTGGCCAGGACGGCGATGATGCCCATGACGATGAGCAGCTCGATGAGCGTAAAGCCCGCGCCCGAAGTGTGGAATGTGGAACGCGGAGTGCGGAGTGCGCAGCGCGCAGTGCGGGCCGGCCTCCCCACTTCGTATGCCCGATTCCGCATTCCGCATTCCGCATTCCGCATTGTGAGCTTGCTCCTGGCTACTTCCAGTTCGTGATCCAGTCCACCCCCCCGTAGCCCTCGGGGCCGGCGGACCAGAGGTCGTAGGTGTTCACGTTGTGCGTCGGGTTGTCCCCGTCGTCGTAGCCTGCGAGGCTGCTGACGCCGGGGAAGATGGTGGGCAGGGTGACGCCGCTCGGGAAGCTCTTGCGGTTGTAGGAGAAAGCATGGTCCCAGGCGTCCACGATCTCGGGCAGGCCATCGCCATCGGCGTCCGCCGACTCTTTGTTGGCCTGAAGCTCGATGAAGGGGCTGTGGCCGCGCACGAGGTAGGGGTTGGCGAGGCAGTAGTACAGGGCCTCGGCGGAGGTCATGTACGTTGCGGGGCTCTTCATCGAGCCGGACCAGGCGGTGTCGGAGCTGAACTTCTTGAGGGGCGCGCTCGATGGGATCCTGTCGGGCGGGTAGTAGCCCACTTGGTTGCTGAAGAGGCTGATGGCTTGCTCGACGTTGGCGAGGAGCTGCTTAGTGCCCGTGACCTTTGCCATGCGGCGGCCCGAGGCAACGATGGGCACGAGGATCGCCGCGAGGCTGGCCAGGATGCCCATGACGACGAGCAGCTCGACGAGCGTGAAGCCCTCGGGCCTCTGGCAGAACCGTGCTGTGCGCCTCAAGTCCTTGGCAGCACGCATGTTATGTGTCCTTGCAACGTCGCATGGCGTGGCCGGGGCTTGTGTCGCGGCTCCGCCTTGCGGAGGGGCGGACGGGCTCGGCTGGGAGGCTAATCCTCTCCATTTGCATTCTACCCCTATGCCCGCTCCTGTCAAGGGCTTCCGCCCTGCTCTCCTGTAGCGACAAGCGTCCCGCTTGTCGAGCCGCAAGCGGGACGCTCGCGGCTACGTCGCCCAAGGCGTCGCGCCCCAACGCAGGAGCGTGGGGACGAGGAGCAAGAGGAGCAAAGAGACGGGCGCGGAACACCACGAGGGTGTTCCGCGCCCGGGTTGTGTTGCAGCGGCGGACCTCATCAGCTTCCACCAAGCTGCTGCATCAGCGAGATGAGGGGCAGGAAGAGGGCGATGACGATGAAGCCGACCGCGCAGCCGAGGGTGATGATCAGCAAGGGCTCGATCAGGCTCATCATGCCGCTCACCAGCGCGTCCACGTCCTCGTCATACGTGTCCGCCACCTTGATGAGCATCTTGTCCAGCTCGCCCGTCTCTTCCCCAACGTCCACCATGTTCAGCACCATGGCGTCCACGACCTTCGTCTGGGCCAGCGGGCCGGCGATGTTCTCGCCCTCGCGGATGCTGTCGTGGACCCGCCCGATGGCGTTCTCGAACACCGCGTTGCCCGTGGCGTCGCGCACGATGGAGAGGGCCTCGAGGATGGGCACGCCCGAGGTGATAAGCGTGCCAAGAGTGCGGCAGAAGCGGGAGATGACGGACTTGCTGATGATGATCCCGAACAGCGGCATCTTCAGCTTCACCTTGTCCAGCACGTAGCGTCCCGTCTTGTTCGCCCCGACGAGCTTGAACGCGATGAAGATGCCAATCGGGATGAGCGGGAGGAGGAACCACCAGTCCTGAATCCACTCGCTGAAGGCGATCAGCATCTGGGTCATCTGCGGCAGGTTCATCTTCATGTCCCTGAACATCTCCTTGAACTTGGGGACGACAAGGATCATGATGGCGGCGAGGATGCCGCCGGCCGCGGTGATGACGGCGGCGGGGTAGATGAGGGCGGAGATGACCTGCTTTTTTAGGCGCTGGGACTTCTCCATGAAGCCGGCGAGACGCTCGAGAATCGCGTCGAGCACGCCGCCCGCCTCGCCGGCACGCACCATGTTGACGTAGAGCTTGTCGAACGTCTTGGGGTGCTTGGCCAGGGCTTCGGAGAGCGAGGAGCCGCCCTCGACGTCCTCCGCAACGTCCCCGAGCTGGTTCTTCAGCACGCCGGGCTTCTGCTGCTCTTCGAGGATCTTCAGGCTCCGCACGATCGGCAGACCAGCGTCCACCAGCGTCGAGAGCTGGCGGGTGAAGGCGGCGAGCTGCTTCGACTTCACCTTGCCGAAGGCGATGGTCTTCTTACGCTTGCGCGGCCCGGGCGCCACGGTCCGCGACTTCTTGACGCTCTTCTCCTTCACGTTCGTGGGGAAGTAGCTCTTGCCGCGGATTTTGACGATGGCTTCTTCGCTGGTCCCCGCTTCGATCTCGCCGTGGACCACCTGCCCCTGGCTGTCGAGCGCCTCATACGAGAAAACCGGCATTGCCAACTCCTTCACACACGGCCCACCGTGGCCCCAGCGCGAGCCGCTGGCGGGCACCGCGTTGGCATACTCATCCTCCTCCCCCGCACTTCATTCTATCCCGCTGCCGCCGATTGTCAAGCCCCAATCGCTAGCGGACCTCGATGAAGTAGGGCATGAGGGCCAGGAGGTGCTCCCGCGCAAGGGCGTGGAGGGCTAGGAGGGGCAGAGGGCCGCCTTTCGTTCGGGTGAGGGGGACGAGCTGGCTGGCAGGGACGCCGGCGATTGCGGGCGCGACGGCGGAGCCGGGGGCGAAGAGGGCCTCCAGGAGGCTCTTCTCGCGCGGGAGGATGACGGGCTGCACGTCCTTGCCTTTCAGGCCGGCCTTCTCGACCGCCAGGTCGTATGCCTCGCGGAGGCCGCCCAGGGCGTCCACGAGTCCCACCTCCTTGGCCGCGCGGGCGCTCCACACTCGGCCTGTGGCCAGCTCCTGCATCTTCTCGTGGGGTATCTTCCTGCTCAGGGCGGCTTTGTGAACGAAGTCGTTGTAGATGTCGGCCATCAGGGCCTCGACCCGCTTCCGCTCGGTTTCCGAGAAGGGCGCGTAGTCCGAGAAGAGCCCTGCGTTACGGCCCCGCGTGAAGGTCTCCTTCGTCACCCCGATCTTGTCGTAGAGGCCCTTGAGGACCACCTTGCCGCCGACGACGCCGATGGAGCCGGTGATGGTGGCCGGCTGCGCGACGATGGCATCCGAGCCCATCGCAATGTAGTAGCCGCCCGAGGCCGCGACGTCCGACATCGAGGCGACGACCGGCTTCCCAGCCTTCCGCGTCCGCTCCACCTCGCGCCAGATGAGGTCGCTCACCAGCGCCGAGCCGCCAGGGCTGTCCACCCGCAGCACAACGGCCTTCACCGTGTCGTTCTCCCGGATCTTCCGGAATGCCTTCTGAATCCCCTCCGCCGTGATCGTGTCGCCGAGGAGCAGCCCGCCCTCGCCCATCACGATGAGGCCCGAGGCATACAGGATGACGACCTTGGGCCGATCGGTCTCCGGGATGTCCGGCCTCGGCTGCAGAGCAGCGAAGAGCGTGAACAGGTTGAACTCCGCGAGGTCAGGGCCTTGCTCGCCCAGGTGGTGGTACTTCCTGACCAGCGTCACCTTGCCACCAAGCTCATCGCCTATTGCCTGGACGAACTGGTCGAAGTACGACACGTCGTCCACCAGGCGGAAGATCCGCGCGTCCTTCGCGCAGTACGGCCCGTTGTCAATCGTCTCCTTGACCTTCGCCTCGGGCAGGTTGCGCCCCTTGGCGATCATGCTCACGAACTGAGCGTAGAAGTCGTCGAGCAGCTCGTTGAGCACCTTGCGGTTCTCCTCGGACATCGAGTCGCGGGTGAACGGCTCGGCGGCGCTCTTGTGCTTGCCGAAGTGCAAGAGGTCGGCCTGGATGCCTGCCCAATCGAGCAGCCCCTTGAAGAACATGGCCTGCGCCCGCAGCCCGGTCAGGAGCAGCATGCCGCCCGGCGGAGCGCAGATGCGGTCCGCCGCGCACGCCAGCAGGTAATCGCTGTTCCCGCACGCCTCGAGGTAGCAGTAGACCCGCTTCTTCGCCGCCCGCACCTCGCCCAGCGCGTCCCGGAACTCCTGCACCTTCGCCATCCCCATCGCCGGCTGGTTCAGGCGCAGCAGGACGCCTTGCACGCTCTCATCCTTCGCGGCCTTTCGGAGCGACGCGGTGTACTCGCGCAAAAGGTGCTGCCGCGGCCCGAAGGGCATCTCCATCGCCCGCTGCTCGTCGACGTCGCCCTGGAGGAGCACCTCGACGACCCGCACCGCCTTGTTGGCGGCCCCCCCAGCCGCAACGGCCCAGGCGCCCACACCCCACACGGCAGCAAGAGCCCACGCCACCACCCAATGCCTTACGGTGTTCACGGGGAGGAGTCCTTTCGTCCCAAGGCGGCCCGCGGCCGCAGCCAGACAGAGCGAGGACCGAGCCAACACGCCCCACTATAGCCCAAACCGCAGGCCGGTTCAACCTTGGCCGTGCTCGCCACGACGATCACATGGCGACGGGCTGGGGGGAGATGGGGTCAGACCATGAGCTGGGTTTCGCGGACGACTTCTTCGATGGTGGTGATGCCGTCGTAGATGTGGAGCATTCCGGATTCGCGGAGGGTGCGCATGCCTTCCTGGCGGGCGACGGCTCGGAGGGCGTTGGCGCTCTCGTGCTTCATGATCATCTCGCGGAGGGTGTCGCTGATGATCATGATCTCGAAGATGGCGGTGCGGCCGCGGTAGCCGGTGTTGTTGCAGCGCTGGCAGCCCTTGCCGTAGCAGAACTGCTTGCCCTCGAGGTCGGCCCGGGTGAGGCCGATGCTGGCCAGGGCCTCGGCCGAGGGCTCGTAGGGCGTCTTGCAGTTCGTGCAGATGGTGCGCACCAGCCGCTGGGCGACGATGGCCTCGAGCGTGGCGCACAGAAGGTACGGCTCCACCCCAATGTCAATGATTCGCGTGACCGTGGTGGGGGCGTCGTTGGTGTGGAGGGTGGAGAGCACCACGTGGCCGGTGAGGGAGGACTGGATGGCGATCTGGGCGGTCTCGAGGTCGCGGATTTCGCCGACCAGGATCTTGTCGGGGTCCTGGCGGAGGATGCTGCGGAGGCAGCGGGCGAAGGTGACGCCGATGTCCTCGTTGACCTGCACCTGCATGATGCCCTCGAGGTCGTACTCAACGGGGTCCTCGGTGGTGATGATCTTGATGTCAATCTTGTTGGCGTAGTTGAGTGCGGAGTAGAGGGTGGTGGTCTTGCCTGAGCCGGTGGGGCCGGTGACGAGGATGATGCCGTGGGGCTTGTCCACGAGGCCCTTGACGGTGCGCATGTCGTCCTCGCGCAGGCCGATGCGCTGGAGGTCGAGGGCGACGACGCTGCGGTCGAGGACGCGCATGACCACGCTCTCGCCGTAGATGCAGGGGAGGGTGGAGATACGCAGGTCCACCGGGTTGTGGCCCATGTTGAGTTCGATGCGGCCGTCCTGGGGGAGGCGGGTCTCCGCGATGTCGAGGTTGGACATGACCTTGATGCGGCTGGTGATGGCCAGGGCCAGGTGGCGCGGCGGCGGCATCATCTCGTAGAGAACGCCGTCCACGCGGTAGCGGACCTTGAACTCGTCCTCGAAGGGCTCGAAGTGGATGTCGGACGACTGGTCCTTGATGGCCTGGATGAGGATGAGGTTGAGGAGCTTGACGACGGGCATGGAGTTGGCGAGCTCCTGGAGCTGCTCGATGTCAATCGAGGTCGTCTGCTGGCCGTACTGGATGTCGTAGGTCAGCTCGTCGCGGGATTCCTGGATTTCCTGGATGATTTGCTCGACGGACTCGCGCTGTCCGGCGTAGTATTTCTTGACGGCGCGGTCCACGGCGGCCTCACTGGCGACGACGCCCTCGACCTCGCAGTTGAGCATGAAGCGCAGGTCGTCCAGGGCCTGCACCTGGAGGGGGTCGGCCATGGCCACGGTGAGCACGCCTTCCTCGAACTTCACGGGGGCAATCTTGTAGACTTCGGCGATGGAGACGGAGACGCGGTCCACGACCTCGCGCGGGACCTCGATGGTGTCGAGGTCCACCACGGCCATGCCGGCCTGCTCGGCGAGGGCGTGGACGAGCTGGTCTTCGGTGATGTACTCGTGGGCGACGAGGACGGAGCCGATGACCTTGCCCTCGCGCTTGGCCTCATCGGCGCAGTCCTCGATCTGTTGGTCGGTGGCCCACTCTTTCTCACGGAGGATTTGGCCGAGGGTCTTGCGGCTGCGGCGGTGCCTGGCGCGGCGCGGGGGGGCGACTGTGGTGGTGGCGGCGGCGGCCGTGATGGCGGCCGCGGCGTCGTCGCTGTCGGGGCTCACTGGCTGCGCTCCTTGTATTTCCGCTGGAGGTCCTCGGGGCGCTGGGCAGAGGTGATCATCGTCTTGTAGTCAATGATCCCCTTGGCGAAGAGCTCGTAGAACAGGAAGTCGTCGAGGAGGACCATTCCCTTCGAGCGCCCGGTCTGTATCTCCGAATCAATGCGCTCGACCTTGTTCTCGCGGATCAGGTTGGCGATCGCGTCGGTCATTATCATGACCTCGAAGCCGGCCACGCGCCCCTGGCCGCCCACGCGGGGGAGGAGGACCTGGGAGAGGACGGCGAGGATGGAGACGGCGAGCTGGGCGCGCACCATGCCTTGCTGGGTGGTGGGATAGGCGTCTATGATGCGGTTGACGGTGCGTGCAGAGCCCGTGGTGTGGAGGGTGGCGAAGACGATGTGGCCGGTCTCGGCGGCGGAGATGGCGGCGGCCATGGTCTCCAGGTCGCGCATCTCGCCCACGAGCACCACGTCGGGGTCCATGCGCAGGGCGCGCCGCACGCCCTCTTTGAAGCTCGGCACGTCCACCCCGATCTCGCGCTGCGTGATGATGCACTTCTTGTGCTCGTGGTAGTACTCGATGGGGTCCTCGATGGTGACGATGTGGCGCTCCATGTTCTCGTTGATGAAGTTCACCATCGTGGCCTGGGTGGTGGTCTTGCCCGAGCCGGTGGGGCCGGTGACGAGGATGAGTCCGCGGGGGCGGGTGAGGAGTTCCTTGATGTGGTGCGGGAGGCCGATTTGCTCGAAGGTGAGGAGCGTGTTGGGGATGAGGCGGAGAGAGATGCCGATGCTGCCCCTCTCGTGGTAGGCGCACACGCGGAAGCGGGCCTGGTCGAGGAAGGCGAAGCCGAAGTCCGTGGTGCCGACCTCCTGGAGTTCCTGCTGGTGTCGGTCGGAGGTGATGGCCTTCATGAAGGCCACGGTGTCCTCGGGTGTGAGGGGCGCGGTGTCGAGCTTGTGCAGGCGCCCGTGGAGGCGCACGGTGGGCGGCCGCCCCACACACATGTGAAGGTCCGAGGCGCCACGGTCTACGACGAATTGGAGAAGGCGGTTGACTTCGGCGGGCATGCTGCTTCCTGCTTCGCGATCCTTACCATAACCCTTGCCCCCGCTCCCCACGGAACGAGGGAGCGGCCACGACCCATGGCGGGTGCGGGCTGCGGGCTAGCTGAGCTGGACCAGAACGTCGCCGGCGACGGTGCTGAGCACCTCTTCGATGGTGGTGACCCCTTGGAGGACCTTGCGCACGCCGTCGTGCAGCAGCGTCCGCATGCCGGAGGCCACCGCCTGGTCGCGGATGCGGTTGGTGGAGGCTTTGTGGAACGCCATGTCGCGCAACTGGGTGTCCATCTCCATCAGCTCGAAGATGCCGATGCGGCCCTTGAAACCCGTGTGGCTGCAATCGCCGCACCCGGCGCCCCTGTAGAGGGTCACGTGCGCCACCTCCTCCTCCGTCAGGCCCACCAGCTTCAGCTCGTGGGGCTTCGGCTGATACGGCTCCTTGCAGTTCGCGCAGATGCGGCGGATGAGCCGCTGGGCCATGATGGCCTGGACGGATGACGAGACGAGGAAGGGCTGGACGCCGATGTCAATGAGACGTGCGATGGCCGAGGGAGCGTCGTTGGTGTGGAGCGTGGAGAAGACGAGGTGGCCAGTGAGGGCCGCCTGGATGGCGATCTCAGCCGTCTCCTTGTCGCGGATCTCGCCGACGAGGATCACGTTGGGGGCCTGGCGGAGCATGGCGCGCAGGATGCGGCCGAAGGTCATGCCGATCGGCTCGCGGACCTCCGACTGGTTGATCCCGCCGATGCTGTACTCCACCGGGTCCTCGGCCGTGATGATCTTGCGGTCCGGCGTGTTCAGCTCGTTCAGCGCGGCGTACAGCGTCGTGGTCTTGCCCGACCCGGTCGGGCCGGTCACCAGCACGATGCCGTTGGGCCGCTTGATGATGTTCTTGAAGCGCCGGTAGTCCTCGTCGCCGAAGCCGAGGTCCTGCACGCCGAGGAGGACCGACTGCTTGTCGAGGATACGCAGGACCACGCTCGGCCCGTGGCTGGCGGGGAGAGCGGAGACGCGCAGGTCAATGTCGCGGCCCAGCAGCTTCATGCGGATGCGGCCGTCCTGCGGC
>VGYV01000302.1 GCA_016872855.1 Planctomycetota bacterium | reverse complement strand
TCCTTCACTGGGTTCAGGACTGACGACGAACGACACAGCCTGCGGCCAGAAGTCGCGGCGTCCCTTCGGGTTGCGGCGGCAGCGGGGCGGCTGCTGCGTTGCGTCTCCTCAGCGATGCGCTCCGTAGCATCGCCTGCGTCGCCGCGCCTTGCATCCGCCCCGCTGACGCCGGCAACGCAGCCCGCGTGGATTCTTAGACAGGCTCCTAGGATTGGGGGCCGTGCTCGGCGCGGGCGTTCATCTTGACTCCCCTGTGCGGCACTGGTATAGTGGCCGTAGGGGCGGAAAGGCTCCGAGGAGCGAGCGCATGACGGATTGTCCGAAGAGGACACTACTGCTGTTGCTTCTGGCGGCATGGGGCGTCTTGGCCGTGTCCTGCTCGGAGGACGGGGCATCGGGCCACGCGGGCAACGGCCCAACCAAGCCGGGGAACACGCGAACTGTCAAGGGCGGTGTGTTCGCCGACCACTACCAGCACATCCGCATCGAGGCCGAGGACGCGGCGAAGATCGAGTCGGCCGACGCCCACCCCGACGTAGGGGGCAAGGTGATGCGTGTCGTGGACGACCCCACGGCTTCGGGCGGCAAGTGCATCTTCATCCCCGACCTGGCCGGCACCCCGTTCGGCAAGGCGGGCAGCAAGGACGACATCCCCCGCTACGCCCGAGCCGTCTACAAGGTCAAGATCGCCGTCGCCGGCAACTACACTTTCTGGATTCGCCGGAAGTGGTTCGACTCCTGCGGCGACACCCTGTACATGCGGTTCGACAAGGAGGGCGCGCCGCACTCGGACGCCCACGCCCACACGGTCGGCTCGGACGACGCCAGCAAGCCGCCGCGGTGGGACTGGAGTCCGGTGAAGGAGAAGGGGGACCCGCGCCAGTTCTACCTGTCGGCCGGCGAGCACACGCTGGAGATCCTGAACCGCGAGGACGGGCCTCGCTTCGACGTGATTCGGCTGACCGACGACCCCGACTACGTGCCCCAGGGCATGGCGGAGTAGGCCCCACCGAGGCGGGTGAACGATGGCGGTGCTCCTGCGGATCATAGACGGCCCCCAGGCCGGCTCCTCCCACGAACTGCGGGAGGGGCAGCGGGTGATCCTGGGCCGCGGCGACAGGGCCGACTTCCGCATCCTCGACAGTTGGGCCTCCCGAACCCACTGCGCCGTCACCTACCGCCCCGAGGGCGTCATAGTCGAGGACCTGAATACCAAGAACGGCACGTATGTGAACGGGAAACAGGTGGACCGCGCCCGGCTGCCCGATGGCTCGCTGGTGCAGGTGGGGACGACGACGGTGCAGGTGCTGGTGCAGGCGACTCGGCGGACGGTGCTGGCGCCATCGGGCTTGCCGCTGCGCAGCCGCGTGTGGCGGGTGGCGCTGGCCATCGCGGCCGTCGTCGGGGTGGTCGCCGTCATGGTCTTAGGCATTATGCTCTTGCTCAGTCAGGGCAAGGGCGGGGGCAGCTTCTTTGGCGGCGCCACCCCGCGCGCCACGCTCCAGATCACGTCCGAGCCCGTCGGAGCCACCGTCTTCATTGACGAGGAGGTTCGCGGGGTCACGCCCTTTGACGCCGAGAACAACGTCGTCGAGGTGCCCCTGGGCGAGCACGCGCTCCGAGTGTGGAAGGCCGGCTACGAGGTCTACCGGGCCTCCCTCAACATCACCTCGCGCAACCCGGCCCCCATCCACGTGGTGTTGCGGACCGCCGAGCGCGGCACCCTGGTCATCACGTCGAAGCCCGACGGAGCGTCGGTGCACCTGGACGGCGACTACCGCGGCAACACGCCCCTGCGCCTCGAGGACCTCGAGGCGCAGACCTACAGCCTGCGGGTGAGCAAGGTGAACTTCGCCGACTGGCAGCAGGAGGTCACTGTGAAGCCGCGCCAGGAGGTGGCCATCGAGGTTCCCCTGGGCCGCCGCGAGGTCGGCTTCTACGAGGCCGAGCTGAGGAAGGACCCGAACAACGTGGCCTACCGCGCCGAGGTCGCCCACCTCTACCTGCTCGAGCACAAGGTGGAGCAGTGCATGGCCCACCTGAGCGCGGCGATTGAGGCGGTCATCGGGGAGCGCGACACGTCCAAGCCCGAGCCCTACGCGGCCCGGCTCCTCCAGCTCCTGGCGAAGATGTACTTCAACGACCACTTCTCCTACGGCGACGCGGCATTCGTCGAGGCGACCCGGGCGCGGATTGACCTGTTGCTGGCCGAGGAGGCGGGGAAGCACACGGACAGCAGCTTCGTGCTGTCGGCGGCGCAGAGCTTGTACAAGCGCGCCGGCACGTCGGTCGCGGAGAAGGCGGCCGCCTACGAGGCGAAGGCCAAGGGCGCGCCCGGCGAACTGTCCCACACCCTCACCGCCGTCGGCTTCCTCATCCTCGCCCACGAGCACGCGCGGGCCGAGGCGCTCCTCCAGGCTGCCTGTGCCGCTGTGCCCAACGACCCGAAGCCCTGGCTGGCCCTCGGCCGCTTCCACCTGGGCGCCAAGCGCCGCGGGGTCACTGGCGCCCGCGAGAAGGCCATCGAAGCCCTCAACGCCGCCCTCCAGCGCTGCAAAACCGAGGAGGAGAAGGCCGAGGCCCGCCGCCTCCTGGGCCAGGCCACGGGCTGATGCGCCCAGGGCCGCGGGGAGAAAAGGGGACATTCTCCCTTTCTGCGCAGCAGCCTTCGGCGCCCCAAGGGGGCGAAAAGGTGAATGTCCCCTTTTCTGCCCAACGCGCGGGATTTTGCATGCTCCACTGGACACGGGGCGGACGATTGGTATAATAGGCGCGCCCCGTCAGGCCGCGGCGGGCGCGGCCGGGGGCCGTGCGTGAGTCTGGCTTCCCAGCAGCCGTTGTTTGGGAAAGGAGCACGGGATGTTGCGAGCGTGGCTGGTGAGCGTGGTGACCATGGCTATCCTTGTGGCGGGCTGCCCCGGAGGCCCGGCCACGGCCGAGCCCAAGACGCCGCCCGCGAAGGCGCCCGGCACAGTGGAAATCCGCGTGCCCGTCGCCGAAAAGAAGCCCGCGGCCGAGCCTGCCCCGAAAGCCGAAGAGAAGCCGGCCCCTGCCCCCGAGCCGAAGCCCGAGCCCAAGCCGGAACCGAAGCCGGAGCCGAAGCCGGAGCCGAAGCCGGAGCCCAAGCCCGAGGAGCCAAAGGCCGCCCTCAAGGAGCTCAAGGCAGGCCTGCTCGCCGTGGACCTCAGCAAGCTCCTCAACAACGACGGCTTCACGAGCGAGGACGACCGCAAGGACGCCGACCTCGACCAGTACAAGCAGTCCTTCCCCGCCGAGAACATGCCTAACGCCGGCCTCTTCGAGCCGAAGGACGTCAAGACGGCCTTCGAGTTCCCCGGGAAGGAGAAGGGGACCAAGAACAACGTGGCGTGCGCCGGCCAGACGATTCCCCTCGAAGGCAAGGCCAAGGAGCTTCACATCCTGGTCACCGCCACCGACGCCGACCAGCAGGAGAAGCTGACGATCAACTACGCCGACGGCACGGTGCAGGCCGACCTGAAAGTGACCGACTGGTGCAAGGACGCCCAGTTCGGCGAGAAGATCGGCGTCGAGAGCGCCCAGCGCATCGCCGTGGACTCCGGCGGCAAAGGCGAGTACTCGAAAGAGGACAAGAAGTGCCGCATCTGGGTGGTCACCATCCCACTCGATGCCAACCGCGAGCTGAAGTCGGTCAAGCTCCCCTTCTGCTCGCTCATCCACATCTTCGCCCTCACGGTCGCCAAGTGAGAGCCGCCGGACCAGGACCGCGCGTGTAGACTGCTTTTCCCGGCAGGGCGCTGCTGCTTCGGCCACGCTCGCGGCAGCGCCCTGCCGCGCTCATGCCCCTCGACGGAGGACGCAGCCCCCGTGCGAGCCAGCGTCGTTCTCCTACAGGATGACAAGCCCGTCAGCCAGTTCGCCGCCGACGGCGAGCAGCCCGTCGTCGTAGGCCGCAGCGCCGACTCCGTCATCCAGATCCACGACGCCAAAATCTCACGGCACCACTGCGAAATCCGCGCGACGCCCGACGGCTACTTCGTGCGCGACCTGGGGTCGAAGAACGGCACCTACGTGAACGGCGCGCGCGTGGCCGAGGCGCGCCTGCGCAACGGCGACCGCCTCCAGATCGGCCTCGCCCACCTCCTCTTCCGCTGCGAGGAGCCCGAGCCCGAGCGCCCCGAGGCCCAGGTGGCCCCGCCCCACCTGTGCGCCTCGTGCGGCAAGACCATCCCGCTCGACGCCCTCGGCTCGACCCGGCAGACCCAGAGCCGCGTCTACTGCGCCCCGTGCGTCGAGGCCTGTCCACTCCTCGGCCTCGTCATCGGCCGATACGAGATCGTCCAGGCCATCGGCAAGGGCTCCATCGGCGCCGTCTTCAAGGCCGACCAGCTCTCGATGGGCCGCCTCGTCGCCCTCAAGATCATCCACGAGGCATTCACCGCCGACCCCGAGGCCATCGGCCGCTTCCTCAAGGACGCCCGCGCCAGCGGCCAAATCTCCCACCCCAACCTCATCCGCATCTACGACATGAACCAGGCCGACGGCCGCTACTTCATCTCGATGGAGTACGCCCAGGGCGGCGACCTCGGCTCACTCCTCCAGCGCACCGGGCCACTCAACGTCAGGCAGGTGGCCGAGCACATCGCCTCCGCCTGCGCCGCACTTGCCCACGCCCATGCCGCCGGCGTCGTCCACCGCAACATCAAGCCCAGCAACCTCCTCCTCACCCGCGACGGCATCCTCAAGATCGGCGACCTCGGCCTCGCCAAGAGCCTACACGTCGCCGGCCTCAGCACCCTCACCTCCACCAGCTCCGCACTCGGCACCGCCCTCTACCTCCCCCCCGAACAGGTCACCGACATCACGGCCTCCGACGCCCGCGGCGACATCTACTCCCTCGGCGTCACCGCATACCGCCTCCTCACAGGAGAGTTCCCACATCAGGTCACCTCCATCACCGAACTCGTCCGCCTCTTCCACACCCAGAAAATCCGCCCCATCCGCTCCTTCCGCGACGACTGCCCGCCAGAGCTCGACGCCGTCCTCATCCGCGCCATGGCCCCCGACCCCGCCCGCCGCTTCCAGACCGCCGACGAATTCCGCGACGCCCTCCAAGCCCTCAAACGCTGACCGGCTGCCTCGCCCGCCTCAGAGTCATGCAGTATTTGCAGAGCCATACGCTTCTTCGCGCGGCAGCCCGATTGGCGCCCCCTACAGATCATGGTCAATTCCTCCCCGCCCCCAACCCGCTGAGTCGCCTGACTCGCCTGAGTCGCCGGTTCCTGGGGGTGACCCGGCGAGCCGCCCGCCGCTACGGTCCATCGACGAATTCCGCGAAGCCATCCAAGCCGTTCGCCGCTGAGCTCCCTCGCTCGTCAGGCTGCGGTCTGCGGCTGCCGGCTGTGCTCCACCCGGAAGCCGCCGGAGTACCTGAGCATTAGGGAGCGGTAACGGGCGAGCGTCTGGGGCCGGAACGTCGCCAGCTCGGTTTCCGAGCAGGTCTCGAACCGACGCAGTTCCGTCCTGTCCCTCTGGCCGAGTCCCCCATTGTCCTGCGTGTTCTTGGCTATGACTGTCGCCATTGTCGGTCCTCCTTCTCCACAGGTCAGGGTTCCGTGGCCTCGTCTCCAACCTCGATATGGCCTATAGCGAAGCGTGTGCCACACCACGCAAGAGAGGAGGGGCCGCACCAACGGCCAGACTGCAAGTCGTTGCCCCGCAATGACATGGAAGCTGTGAGTCAGCCGCGAGAAGTGGCTGCAGCGGCCGCGGGGCGCTGTTGGGCTGGCTAGGCTTCATCCAGGCTTGGGGTTCTGGCCTGGCAAGGAATTGACCAGACTATGTAGGGTTGGGGCTATGTGGTGGGCCTTCGGAGGCCGTAGGCGCTGATCTTGGTGCGGAGCGTCTGTCGCGTGATGTCCAAGAGCCGCGCTGCCTCGCTGATGTTCCAACCTGTTAGTGCCAGCACCTTCTCCATGTGGTTGCGTTCCGCCGCCGCGAGGGAGAGCCCCTGCTTCTCTCCGCCTGCCGCCGCGTCCGACTCGCTGGCCGTCTCGGGGAAAACGTGTGCGGGCAACAGTTCCGCTCCTTCGCACAGCGCCACGGCGGAGCCGATGCGGCGGCGCAGCTCCCGCACGTTCCCAGGCCACGGGTGGTCGAGCATGGCCGCCATGCAGGCCTCCGATGCGCGCTCGACCGAGCGACCGTAGTTCACGTTGTCCAGGGCGATGAAGCGCTCGGCCAGCAGCGGGATGTCTTCCCGCCGCTCGCGCAGCGGGGGCACGCGTATCTCGTGGCCCGCGATGCGGTAGTAGAGGTCGTCGCGGAAGGCCCCTGCCGCGATGGCCTTCCGCACGTCGCACTTCGTGGCGCAGACGAGCCGCACGTCGCACTGCACCTCGTTCTCGCCCCCGAGCCGCCGTATCCGCTTCCGCTCCACCGCCGTCAGTATCTTCGCCTGCACGTCCGCCGTCATGTTCCCGATCTCGTCGAGGAACAGCGTCCCGCCGTGCGCCTGCTCGAAGCAGCCGCGGCGCTTCGTCCGCGCCTCGGTGAATGCCTCGGGCTCGTGGCCGAACAGCGCATCCTCCGCGAGGGTTTGGGGAATCGCCCCCGTGTTGACCTCCACGAACGGCCCCTCGGCCCTCGGGCTAGCGTTGTGGATGGCTGCCGCGATCAGGTTCTTCCCCGTCCCCGTCTCCCCGAGGATCAGCAGGTCCATCGGCAGCGCCGCCATCTTCCCCGCCGCATCCAGACACTTCCGCATCCGCGCGCTCGCCGTCCATATCCCCTCGAACGTTATCTTCCCGTCGCGGTACAGCACCGAGGGGCTTTCGACAGTGGAACTCGCGTTCTCTCTCATTTGCGCCCCCCTCCGAAGCCGAACAGCGCTCAGCGTCGACGAATCCGTGCCTACCTATTTTCTCCCCACGTGCTCCGTCAGCCACAAGTTCACCAGTGTCTCGGGCGAGACGCCTCGCTCATGGGCGAGGGTTTCCACCTGAGCATACAGTTCCGGCGCGATGGTGACCCTTCTCCTGCGGGTCGCCCTAAGCTCGAACAGAGCCTCCCGCGTCCTGCCCCAGTAGTCGGCCAAGCTGTGGGAGTCCCAGAACTCGCCCACCTTCTCGGCGCTCGTCGCCTTTGAGATGCCTGTAGCCTTTCTCGCCCTAGCGGCGTTCATATCTCTTGCGCTCCTTGCTATCCATGTCCCGAGCACTCACCACGAGGGCCAAGTGCGCAGGCTTGTAAATGAAGAACGCGATCAAGTACCGCCCCGCATCCGTCTGGCCCAACGCGGCGTACACGTCCTCACCCGGTCGCAAGCCTGATTCCACGAACCGGAATTGGGGCTCGTTGAAGAACACCTCCTCCACCTCATCTTGCGTCACGCCATGTTTGGCAGCCAGCTTCTCCACGACGTCGGGCAGCCATACGAAATCGTCAATCCGCATCGTCGGCTACCCGCCTTCTCGCGCCCAGTGGTCGCCGCTTGCCTGCATACACGCATTCTACGATACCCCGGCGGCAGAGTCAACACTACTGGCCCCTACGCGAGCGCAGAAGGCGAGAGATGAGGCGTTCAGCCCTTGCGGCCCGTCGGCTTGAGGGTGATCGAGGCAAGGCCCATGAGGCCACAGGGGCCGGTGATGCGCACGACCTCGAGGCTCAGCGAGTGCCTGCCTACAGGAATGCGCAAGACGCCAGGGCTAAAGCAGTCGAAGAACTCCCAACCCTGGGTGTACTGGACTTCGGCCTCGAGGTTCTGCTCGCCGACGGCGACGGCATACGCCCCGCCGCCATTGACGAAGTCGCGGGAATACAGGATTTCGACCTCGAAGATGCCGCCCCGCCCAAGCTCGAAGTCCCAACTCAACCAGTCGCTCTCATTGGTCCAGCCGTGAATTGAGCCCGTCCGAGGGCCGGCCGGGAGCCACATGACTTGGCCGTGGAGTTGCGCGTCGAGCGCCCTGAGGGTGAGCGTGCCGTCCTCGGCCTGCCGGATGGGGCCAACCGCCTTGCTCAGGAGCTTGAACTCCCCCGCGTCGTACTTGCTCCAGAACGTCTCCGCATCCATCAGGGTCGTCGAATTATCCCCGATCAGGCGGAGGCTCTTCATCGAGCGCACTACGTCCAGGCCCTTCTCGATGTAGTCGGGCGTGAAGGAGAGTTGCTCAAGCGCCATCTCAGTCAGTGGGGTGAGGTCGGTCACTTGCGGGCAGCCTGCAATGAAAAGCGTCCTTAGTGGAGCCCCTTTCAGGGGCGAGAGGTCGGCCACTCGGTAGGCGCATTGTACACTCAGCCACGACAGAGGCATGCCCGACAGTGGCGCGAGGTAGCCGACTAGAACTCCGCCCAGATCGAGCCACGTCAGGGGCATCCCCTTCAGAGGGCTCAAATCGCGCACTGGCGTGTGGTAGCACCTCAAGTCCTTGAGGGGCATACCCTTCAATGGCGAGAGGTCGCACACGCGGGTGTTCCCGCAGTGCAGGACCTCCAGCGGCATGCCGGCAAGCGGGGCGAGGTCGTCCAAGGGGTTACCATAGCACCAGAGCTTCCGCAGTGGCATGCCCCTCAGCGGTTCCAGGTCGCTGATGCGATTGGTGGCGCACTGAAGGGATTCGAGGGGCATGCCCGCGAGAGGGCTAAGATCGCAGATGGAGTTGTGTTGTACCTCCATCGACCGGAACGGGATGCCGCGAAGGGGCTCAAGGGACGCGATGTTCTGGGAGCGCCCGTCGAGGTGGCCGCGCATGGCTTCGACCAGGGCCGCCACGCCTTCGCGGTCATGCAGATTCGTCTTCGGCGGGTCGAGGGAACGCAGCAGCGCGCTGAGGGCGGCGGAGAGGGCTTCGGGCACGGGCACGCCGGCGTCGAGTTGGGTCGCCCGAAGTGCAGCGCGCCCGGCCGCGCCTATGTTGCTCCTGCCAACCAGGATCCTTGCGGCCCGCAGGCTGGCGGATGCCGCGAGCGAGCGGTTGGTGCTCTCAGCGGCGCGGCGATAGGCGGCGAGGGCATCGTCGAGCGCGCCCAGGCCCTCCAGCGCAAGACCGTGGAGGAACTGCGCCTCGTCGTCGAGCGGCGTGCCGCGCGGCGTGGCGACCTGGTCGGCGAAGAACCGGGCGGCCTCGTCAAAGTGCTTGTTCTCGAGCAAGACCCGTCCGGCCTCCAGGATCGAAGCCGTCTCTGGCATCCGACGCCGCCAGGCGGAGATGCGGGTGAGCGTGTAGTTCTGCCCGGAGAAGCCGAACGTCCGATGGACTGGCCCCGACAGAGGCACGGGGTCGAAGTACTCAATCACCTTCACCCCGTCCACAGTCGCCCTTAGCCACGGCCCGGCGCGCTCCACCACGATGTCCCAGCTTGCCCGGTTCGGGTCGAGCTTGCCGGGCCAGTGGCACAGAAGCTCGTAGTAACCGTTCGCAGCCGTGTCGAGTTCCACATCAAAGCGTGGCGCGCCGCAGAAGACGAAGCGGTATCCGTGCGCGCCGT
This sequence comes from Planctomycetota bacterium, assembly GCA_016872855.1. Lineage (GTDB taxonomy): Bacteria > Planctomycetota > PUPC01 > DSUN01 > DSUN01 > DSUN01. The sequence goes on along the minus strand of VGYV01000302.1, from coordinate 670 downwards.
CCCCTGAGACACAGACGCGGACGATCGACTTGGCCGTTGTCTCGCCGCCGGGCTCGTTCACGAGCGTGGCCGCGACCCGCGTCTCCTCGCCGACTTCTTCCCTCCAGTGGAGAGCGCTGTAGGTGGTCCACTCGGGACCACCAGAAACATGGAGCTGCCCGTCCCTGATGGTTGCCTGGGCGACGCCCTTGACCCAGTGGGCGTTCTGCGGCCAGTCCTTCTCGGACCAGACGACGTCGAAGCGGGGGTCGAGCGGGTCGCGGGCGAAGTCCATCGAGCAGACGGGTATCCAGGCCTCGCGGCCTTCGATGAAGAGGCTGATGTCGGCCCTCAGGTCGGCCACGGCCTGATAGCGGTCCTCGCGCCGCGTGGCGAGGCACTTCATGGCCGCGTCGGCCATCTCGCGCGGGATGCTGCGGCCCGGGGCGCGGGTGGCGGGCGGCACGATGTTACCCTTGACGACATTCAGGATGACCGCGATCTGGCTCTCGCCTTGAATGGCCCGCTCCAGGGTGAGGAGTTCGTAGAGGATGGCGCCCAGGGCATAAATGTCCGCCCGCTCGTCAATCAGGTCGAGCTTCCCCAGGGCCTGTTCGGGCGGCATGTAGGCGGGGGTGCCCATCATCGAGCCGGCGAGGGTCTGGAGCGCGGCGATCTCCTGGCGGTCGGT
>VGYV01000301.1 GCA_016872855.1 Planctomycetota bacterium | reverse complement strand
GGCGCTTGCCCTTGATCTCGCTGAAGTACTCGGGGTGCGTGGCGAAGTGCTGGTCGGGGTTGAGGATGGAGTTGAAGGTGTGGACGAAGTGCGAGTAGTCAATCTTCCCGCCGCGGCGCTCGTCGAGCTGGGTCTGCGTGCCGTTGAGCTTGTTGCGCACCGCCCAGTCGGCCGGGCGGGAGCAGGGGTAGTCGGTCGAGCGAAGCTCAAGAGGTGGGATGTGGCGGACGTTCAGCTCGCCGATGTCGAACGTGCCGGTCTTCGGGATGACGGTGCAATCGGGGGTGAACCAGCGGCAGCCGCAGTAGTCCTCAAGGAACGTGTAGACCGCGTAGAGGACGCCGCGCTGGTTGCCGGCGAGGACGAGTGCGGGGCCTTTGGTGCGGATGGCGATGCCTTCGAGCCCGAGGCCCTTCGTATCCACGCGGACGCGCAGCTTGCGCAGCGTCTTCGGGCAGTTGCCCACGACGATGGGCACTTGCTCCCCGAGCGCCCCATCGGCGACGAAGGGGAGGCCCTTGCCCGTGAGCTTCTCAATGTGGGCATTGAGGTCCCTCGCCGCGAAGTCCTCCTGTGACGTCGGCTGCTCGGGCACCACGATGGCGTGGGTGGCGGGGTCGAGGGTTTTGCCGCCGATGCGGATGACGCATTGGCCAAGGTCCGTTTTCCGCTTGGCGACGGCCTCGCGCGCCGGGGCGAGCTTTGTCTTCACGGCTTCCAGCTCCTTTCTCCCTGGGGCCTCTTGCGGGCACTCCTTCAGGATGCTAGCGACCTGCGATTCGATCCAGGCGATCTCCTCCTCGCTCTGGCTCGTGGCGCCCTCGCGCGCCGCGGCGTCGAGCAGCTTGGAGACGTATGCGGCGTACTCCTTCGCCCCCTTGGCGGCGAACTTGGACATGATGAGCTGGACCTCGAGCAGCGCGAGGTGCAGATCCGTGTGCCCCGCGGGCTTGCCGCCGGGGAGGGGTGGCCCAGGGTCAACCATGCGCGGCGCGCACGACGCCAGGGGAAGCAGCAGCCCGCAGAGCAACAGCTTCTTCATCGCCCGTCCTCCTGTGTTTGGGTGTGCGCCGCTATGGTAGCCAAACCGCTCCGACTTGGCAAGCGGCTCTTGCCGTCCACAGGCTCCGCGTGGTCATGTGTCGAGCGATGAGCGAGTGTTCCTCCCTCTCCCTCGGGGAGAGGGTTGGGGTGAGGGTGCCTGCACCTCCGCCGGGGTCCACGGAAGGCACCCTCACCCGCCCGCCTCTGCCACGGGCTTCGGCGGGCGACCTCTCCCCGAGGGAGAGGCGGAGGCCAAGAGGCGCAAGCTCGGGGTTGTGCTATAATCGAGGCGAATGGAGAGGAGTGCGATGGGCGAAGGGCGTGTCGTGCGGATCACTGGCGGCGTGGCAATCCCCCTGGGCGAGCTGTGCTTCGCGTTCACACGCAGCAGCGGGCCGGGGGGACAACACGTGAACAAGGCCGCCACGCAGGCGGAGTTGGCGTTCGACGTGGCCCGGTCGCCCAGCCTGTCGGATGAGCAGAAGCGGCGGATTCGCGCGAGACTTGGCTCGTGGGTGAGCAAGGAGGGGGTGCTGCGCATGACCTGCCAGTCCACCCACAGCCAAGCGCAGAACAGGCAGGAGGCGGTTGAGCGCCTCGCGGCGCTCCTGGCGCAGGCGCTGCACGTGCCGAAGAAGCGGCGGCGGACCCGCCCGTCGCGCGCGTCCGTGGAGCGGCGGCTGGCGGCGAAGCGGCGGCGCGGAGCCGTCAAGCGCCAACGGCGGCAGGGGGCAGACGACGCTTCCTGACGGGGGGGCGACTCGCCTTGTTCTCGCCGCGCTGCGCGCACGGGATGCAGATGGTCTTCCTCCCGCGGCGGCGGGTGCGGGTGGACATCACCGGCTCGCCGCAGCGCTAGCAGACCACCGACTCGCGGATGCGGGCGGGCGAGGGCAGCTTGATCGTCGTCTGCTCGATCCAGAAGAGGTCCTCGGCCCTCGCGGCGAGCAGCTCGTCGGGAGGCGGGCGGCGCCCAGGCTTGCGGCTCACTCGCACCGCGCGGCCCGAGGGGCGCAGGGCAAACGTGTAGACGTGTTTGCCGTAGTCCCGAAAGAACAGGTTCCCCTTGCCGAACGTGCAGCCCGTGAGCACCTGGATGGCGTCCACCGCGCACGAGTCGTTCTCCACGATGGCAATCAACTCCTCATCTTCGGCTCGGCGCGCGCCGAGGACATCGAGCCCGGCCTTCGCGGCCCGGTAGCCGATGAGTATGCCCCCGCAGTAGTGCCCGTGGAACTTCACGGCCTGCTCGAGGTCGCGCGGGTAGCGCTCGCGCACCATGCATGGCCCCCTGTGGGACGCTGGACAATGTGCGATACCGGTGCCGGGGGTTGGATCGTAGAGCAGCCGATCCTCGACTAATCTAGCACAGTTGACCCCCGCGCGCAAGTCTGGTATTCTCCGAAAGCGTTGACCTACGGCCCGGTCCGCAGCGATCCAGCCGCAGGTGCTTGGCCCAGGTCGCGCGGCGTAGCGGCAAGCGTCCCGCTTGCCGACCGCAACCGGGACGGTTGCGGCTACGTTGCGGGCGTGGCCCCGGCTAGACGAGGACGAGAGGGGCCGATGGGCATCTGGGACATCCTGGTCTTCGGGGCGTGCTGCCTGGCGGGCGCGGCCGTGCAGAGCGTGTCGGGCTTCGGATTCGCCGTGGTCCTCGTGGGGCTGCTGCCGGTCTTTGGGGTGGACATCCGCGTCGCCGTGGTGCTGGTGACGCTGCTGGTGGTGCCGAACATCGCCATCGCCCTGTGGCAGGTGCGGCGCGAGGCGCGGTTCGGGCGCGTGGCGTGGGTGCTCCTGGGCGTGCCGCTCGGGACGCCGCTCGGGCTCTATCTCCTGGTGTTTGCGCAGGAGTGGGTGCTGCGTGGCCTGCTGGGGGTCGTGCTCATCTTCGCCTCGGTCGAGCCGTTCGTGCGGAGGGGGCGTGGGGCGGCGCCGGCGGGTCGGCTGTGGGCAGTCGTGGCTGGGGCGGCGAGCGGGGCGCTGGGGACCGCCCTGAGCACCGGCGGCCCCCCCATCGTCATCTACTTCCAGCGCTGCCAGTGGGGCAAGGAGGCCACCAAGGCGGCCATCATGCTCTCCTTCGTGGGCACTGTGCTCTGGCGGCTGCTCGTCTACGCCGCGCAGGCGCCGGCCACGGGTAGGGACCTCCTGACGCTGCCGCTGGTGTGGCAGGGCATTGCCTTCTGGCCGGCGGTGGTCGCGGGCACGCTGCTGGGCGAGTGGCTTTTTGCCCGACTGAGCCACGAGGGCTTTCGCCGCGCCGTTGCCGCGATGCTGCTCGTGTGCGGCGTGTACCAGCTCGGCAAGGTGGCGGGGGCCTGCTGACCCGCCAGGCGTAGGGCACGACTACGCGGCGTTCGAGGGCAAGGGCTTCCGCTGCATCGTCGTCGAGAGCGACGGGAAGCCTGCCATCGTCCCCAATCCGCGCATCGGCTGAATCGGCGCCAGCATGAGCGTGGGCACGGCGGCAGGAACCTGTTGAGCCTGCCTGGCGCTTGCCCCCTCTCCCTCGGGGAGAGGGTTGGGGTGAGGGTGCCTATCCCGCATTTCTCACCAGCTTCGCAGTCCCGAAGGGACGCAAGGGTCTAGCCGGCGGCGTAAGCCGCCGGATCGCAGAGAGGAGAACGCCCAGCCCCGACGGGGCGGCACGACAGAGCGCCCCTTCCGCCCCTTCGGGGCTGCGCCCATGGCACCCCCCTTCCGGCGGCTTACGCCGCCGGCTAAACCCTATCGCTCCTGCGGAGCTGGCCCCGCTGGTGAGAAATGCGGGCTATGCCCTCGCCAGCCTTGCGGAAGGCACCCTCACCCCGGCCCTCCCCCCAAGGGGGAGGGGGAAAAGCCCCTCCGGCCAAACGCGTACGGCGGCAATCGCCGTGCCCACGTGGTGGGTTGCCCGCTCAGACTGGCGGGGCTTAGAAGCCCTTTGTGACACCGACGGAGTGGAGTGCGCCGTGGCCGAAGGCGCGGTACAGGTTGTCGCCGTAGCGCGGCATGTAGGCGTAGTCCACGGTGAGCCTGTATGGGAGGGTTATGCCGACGCCGTAAGTGGGGCTGTGGGCGTAGTAGCCGCCGCGGAGCATGATGTTGATCGTCTCGGTGATGGGGATGCGGTGCTCGATGCCAGCCCCCATGACGTTGTAGTCCTGGTCCACGCCCTGGCCGTCGGCATTGCCACCAAGGTACTGGGCGGCGATGGTAGTGCGGCCGAGGAGTCCCCTGTGGCCGAGTCGGACGGCGGCGCCGATGGTCCAGAGATTGACGTAGTAGTTGCTTTTGAAACGGCCGGGGATGCCGAGGCCGGGGTAGGTGGCGTAGAGGTAGTCCTTGATGTGGGTGAACTCGCCGCCGATGTTGATGAGGTCGGTGGGCTTGTAGAGGAAGCCGAGTCGGATGCTGCCGACCTTGGAGATGCCGCGGCCGTGGGCGATCTTGCGGCCGGTGCCCGGCTCGCGGAGCCAGATTTCGGAGGGGTCGTTTGGGTAGCCTGCGAAGCCGATGGCGAGCTTGCCTGGGATGAGGCCGCGGAGGGGGATTTGGCGGCCGTAGGCCATGCCGTACTGGGTGGCCCAGACCTCGGTGTCGAGGCCCATCATCCGCGAGACATCGCTGTCGGTCGTCTTCATGTGGTAGCCCATGATCTTGGAGGTGCCGCCGAGGAAGGGCATGGGGAAGATGATCTGGCCGTTTGACATCGAGACGTCGGGGCCGTGCTTGAAGGAGGCTCCGCCGTATCCGCCGCTGACGCTGACGACGCCCTTCATGAAGCCGAGGGCGGCGGGGTTCTGGGTGTCGCCGCCGTCGAGGGCCACGCCGGCGCCGCCCATGCCTGCGCCGCGGCCCAGTTGCATGTAGGGCAGCGCGAGGTCCAGCCCGCCGCGCGTCGGCCCCGCCAGGCTGGCGTCGGGCGCCCCGGCCAGCGCCGTCCCCGCACACGCAACGGCCAGCACGGCCATTGCCAGACACGCGAGCATCAGGTTCCGCCGCATCGTAGTGTCCCCTCAAATCGGTCCGCTGCGTTCTCCAACCAGCTTTCGGCGATTCGGCGGCGCCGAGCCGCGGTCAGGACTGCCTGAAGGCAGGACTCCAAACCAGGTCTCCCCCTGTTCGGAGCCTTCAGGCAGTCTTCGGCCCCTTCGAGCCGAATCGCTGAAAGCTGCTTAGGCCGGTGGCGTGCCACTCCGTTACGGCACGGCCGGCACGTCCTTGAGCGCCTCCTGGATCATGGCCTCGGGGTACTCGTAGTCCTCGAGGCTCTTGGCGAAGTACTGCTCGTAGGCGGCCAGGTCGAAGTGGCCGTGGCCGCTGAAGTTGAAGAGAATGGCCTTGGACTGGCCGGTCTCGCGGCACTTGATCGCCTCGTCAATGGTTACGCGAATGGCATGGGCAGTTTCGGGCGCAGGGATGATGCCCTCGGTGCGGGCGAAGAGGACGGCGGCGTCGAAGGCCGGGTTCTGGTGGACGGCGATGGCTTCCATGGCTCCTGCCTTGACGAGAAGGCTGATGAGGGGGGCCATGCCGTGGTAGCGAAGGCCGCCGGCGTGAATCTTCGGCGGGACGAAGCCGTGGCCGAGGGTGTGCATCTTGAGGAGCGGGGTGGTCTTCGCCGTGTCCCCGAAGTCGTAGCGGTACGGGCCGCGGGTGAGGGTCGGGCAGGCCATGGGCTCGACTGCGATGAAGCGAATGGGCTTGCCCGCCGCCTTGTCGGGATAGAAGGGGAAGGCGAGGCCGGCGTAGTTGCTGCCCCCGCCCACGCAGCCGATCACCACGTCGGGCGTCTCACCGATCTTCGCGAGCTGGGCCTTTGTCTCGAGGCCGACGACGCTCTGGTGGAGGAGCACGTGGTTGAGCACGCTGCCGAGCGAGTAGTTCGTGTCGTCGTTCGTCGCGGCGACCTCGATGGCCTCGCTGATGGCGATGCCGAGGCTGCCCGGGCACTGGGGGTCGCCGGCCAGGATGCCGCGGCCGGCGTGCGTCGTGTCGCTTGGGCTGGGGATGATCGTGGCGCCCCAGGTCTGCATCATCAGCTTGCGGTAGGGCTTCTGCTGGTAGCTGACTTTGACCATGTAGACGAGGCATTCGAGGCCGAAGAGGTTGCAGGCGAACGACAGTGCGCTGCCCCACTGGCCGGCGCCGGTCTCGGTGGCGAGGCGCCGCTTGCCCTCCTTCTTGTTGTAGTAGGCCTGGGCCACGGCGGTGTTGGGCTTGTGGCTGCCTGGGGGGCTGACGCTCTCATTCTTGAAGTAGATGCGGGCGGGGGTCTTGAGCGCCTCTTCGAGGCGGCGCGCCCTGTGAAGCGGGGTGGGCCGCCAGAGCCGGTAGATGTCGAGTATCTCGCCGGGTATGTCAATCCAGCGCTGCTGGCTGGCCTCCTGCTCGATGAGGCCCATGGGGAAGATGCGGAGGAGCGCGGCGGGCTCGATCGGCTGCTTGGTGCCCGGGTTCAGCGGGGGTGCCGGCGGCTCCGGCAGGTCAGGCATGATGTTGTACCACGCCGTGGGCAGTTCCCGCTCGTTCAGCAGAACCTTCACTTGGCCTTCCAAGCGCGCACTCTCCTCTCAGGGCTGCCGGACAAACCTGTTGATGACGCTATTGTGACAATTCATGGCGAAAAGTCAAGGGCCACTTTAGAAACTATCTCAAAACCCACGCGGGCTGCGTTGCCGGCGCCAGCGGGGCGGATGCAAGGCGCGGCGACGCAAGCGATGCAACGGAGCGCATCGCTGAGGAGACGCAACGCGGCAGACGCCCCGCTGCCGCCGCAACCCGAAGGGACGCCGCGATTCTGGCCGCAGGCGTTGTCGCACGTCGTCAGCGATGCTCTCCGTTGCATCGCCTCCTCCGTGCTCCTCGCCTGCGGCCAGAATCGCTGGCGTCGCAGCCCGCGTGGGTTTTGAGATAGTTTCTTAGAAATCTTGCGGGCACCCGATGTCCACCACAACCAGCCGCCCAACGTAGGCCGCAGCCCCGGGGCGCCGGAAGCCGGCCTTCGGGCACGCCATCGTCGCCGTCACGTCCGCCCGCAAGGCCACGCCGAGGGGAAGCCCCGTGTCGGCATCCAGGCCCGACGGCACGTCCACCGCCAGGGTCGCCAGCCTGGCCTCGTCCAGCACGCGGAGCAGCGTGGCCTGTGGCTCGCGCGGCGGCTGGGACAGGCCGATGCCGAAGATGGCGTCCACCACCAGCGCCCCAGGCACGAGTTGCGGTCGCACACGCTCGACACCCTCGGGGTCGAGAACATCTTGAATCGGCAGGCCCGTGCGCTCGCAGATGGCGAGGTTCACACCTGCCTCGCGCTGGCGGTCCGCCCTCCCCCGGTCGAAGCAGCAGAAGAGACGCACGTCGAGGCCCGCGTTGGCCAGGTGGCGGGCGATGACGAAGCCGTCGCCCCCATTGTTCCCCGCGCCGCAGAAGACGAGCGCCGGCCCCGTCAGGCCCTTCTCTCGGTAGAGCCTTGCTGCCTCGTCCGCCGCGCCCCGCCCCGCATTCTCCATCAACACGAGGGCGGGAATCCCCAGCCCCTCGATGGCCCTCCGCTCAATCGCCCGCATCTCGTCCCGCGTCACCCAGCGCATCCGCTATTCCAGTCCCAGCTCAGCCTTCGTGAAGATGGGCGTGAAGCGATAGCCCCGGCTCTCGAAGCGCTCGCGGGCGCCCTGAAGGCGGTCCACGATGCCGATGACCCGCACCACCTTGCCCCCCGCCTTCTCCACCTCGGCTATGGCGTCGAGCACCGAGCCCCCCGTCGTCATCACGTCCTCCACGACCACCACTTGCGCGCCGCTGGGCAGATGCCCCTCGACCATCTTCTGGAGCCCGTGCTCCTTCGTCGCCTTGCGCACGATGAAGCCGGGCAACGGCCTGTGCCGCACGTAGCTCGCGTAGCACACCGCCCCCACGATCGGGTCGGCCCCCAACGTCGGCCCCCCTACGGCGTCCACCTTCTCCCCCTCCAGCATGTCGAGGATGATCTCCCCGATGAGGAACGCCCCTTCGGGATGCGTAGTCACCATTCGGCAGTCAATGTAGTACTGGCTCGTGCCGCCCTTGGACAGGCGCACCTCGCCGTAGCGCACGCCCTCCCGGCGAATCAGGTCGAGCAGCCGCTTGCGGTATTCAGGGTTCACTGGCATCGAATGGCTCCTACCTCTGGTAGCCGCAAGCGTCCCGCTTGCGGTCTTCCTGTCGGCCTCGACAAGCGGGACGCTTGTCGCTACTGGAACTCAATACGGAAACGTCGCATCCATCGGGGCGTCCGACAGCTCCTTGAGAAACCTGGCGATGCGCTCGACGACGATGGCCACGTAGCGCCGCCCCTTCTCCGCCGTGGCGGCCCGCGGGTCGCCCACCCCCGCGTTCTTCGTCAGCAGGTGCCAGGGCCGCGTGATCTGCGCCCAGCCGCGGTTGAGCGCCTCGAACCGCGTCTCCCGCACCGCCCCGTCGTCGGCGTCGGCCAGGTGGATCAGGTCGCCGAACAGCGCCAGCCCCACGCTCGTCTCCATCTCGTCCGCGTGGTCGCCCGTCGTCTCGAAGATCTCCCTCACGCGGTCCGAGCCAACCGTCCACCAGTTCACCAGGCTCAGGAACACCCGCGTCTTGCCGAACAGCTCGCGGAGCAGCGGCTTGAACTCGTTGCCCCCGTGGCTGTTGAAGAGGACGAACTTCAGGATGCCGTGGTGCTCGAGCGACCGCACGATCTCCGTCACCACCGCATCAAGCACGGGCTGCCCCACGTGGATGGCCAGGGGGAACTCCAGATGGTTCGAGTTCACGCCATAGGGGATGGTGGGCAGGAGCACGACCTTGGCGCCCAGCTTGAGCGCGGCCTCGCAGCACAGGTCGGCGATGCCCTCGCCGTGGAACGCGTCGGAGCCGTAGGGGATGTGCAGGTTATGCGGCTCCGTCGCCCCGATGGGCAGCACAGCCACCTGGAACTCTCGCTCCCGCACCGCCTTCAGCGTCAGCTCATCCAGCCGCCATTCTCTCACAGCCCTGCTCCTTTCCCCCCGCGGCACTATAGCGGCCCGGCCGCCCTCTTGTCAAGCCACACGCGACGCCCATCTCGCGCTTTGGCGGTTCTCGCCCCTCCGGCCCACTGTTTCCCAGTGTTCACAGTGTTGCTCACTCGCCGTTTGGCGATCCTCGGCCTTCCGGCTCAGAGTCGGCCAGTGTTTGCCAGAGTCGCTCACCTTTGCGCGCACCAACACGCCACCGAGAGGGGGGGGCGCCCTCCCCGCCCCGCCGGGCGGCCCACCGCGCGCTCTCTCTCCCCCCAGTACAACGAGTTTTCTCCCCCATGATGAGCGGGTGAAAACCAAAAAAACTGCAAGAATCCGCAAACCCTTGCCCGCCCGCCACTTACGCCGACCTGTCTCCTGACCCCCGACACCTGCCACCTAACCCGGCCCTCCTTCGGCTCTTCCCCCTCTACCCATACAAAGGCTCTGCCCCCGAGAATGTCCGCCAGAAATCTCTTTCTGCGCTTCGTCCGCCGCAAGTCGTTGGCAATCTAGCACCTAGGAATTCCCCATCCCTCGAGGGCGTGTTGCCCAAACCCTGTTCAGGGGACCAACCCCGTTTGGAGCCCCGCCTTTACGGGCTGTCGATTTACTCGGGCCGAAAATCCATAAGTCCTTGGTACACAGGGACTTAGCAATTCCGGGGGCGAAATCTCTAAGTCTCGAGCTACCAAATACTTACGGCTTTCGTGCCCGAGTAAATCGACAGCCCGTTTAGGCGGATTGGGGCAGGAGAAGACCGCCTGAAGGCGGGCTCCTAACGAGTTCACCCTTTGGGCAACACGCCCTCGATAGGTGACACCTATTTCATGGGCGTCAGCCTGTCGCACTGCGGCGGCGTAGCCTGCCCTGAGCGAAGCCGCAGGGCCGCTGTGGGCTCGCCCGGGCCGCGCCGGAGCGATGCGACAGCCTGTCGGAGAGGGGTCCGCACCCCCCTCCCTACCAGGGAGGGGGTCTCATCTTTGCCCACATCTCGGGCTCCCCAGCCCGCCCCCGGCGGGCGGCAGGTGGTAGCCCACGGCGTAAGCCGTGGGTCCGGGCGGGTACACGGTCCAGCCCCCGCAGGGGGCGGCAGAATGCCC
>VGYV01000300.1 GCA_016872855.1 Planctomycetota bacterium | reverse complement strand
GCACCGGCAGCACGTCGTGCTGAGGCGACCTTCTCCGGCTCACCGCGTCTTCTCACGGCGACGCGCCGCGGCAGGTCCTGGACCTCCGTTGTCTGCATCCGCAGTTCCGGGTAAATCGACAGGCCGTTCAGGCAGTCTTGGCTTTCCGCAACAGAAACTACTTACGTTATCACTGCGGCAAGGTGAGCAATAAAGTAGAATGTCCCCTTTTCTTCACGGGCGAGCGAGGGGGCGGAACTGGAGGGGGGCCTGGTCGGCGGCGCGGGCGGCCTCGACGCATTCCTCGTAGAGCTTCTGCTGGGCACGGACGGGCTTGCCGCGGCGCTTGACGGGCGCCCAGGCGCCGTCAGGCCCCAGGCGGCGGGCCTTCGCGTTGTCGGCGAAATACGTCTCCAGGGCGGCGACCAGGCGGCGCCGCAACGGCTCGGCAGCGACGGGGAAGATGATTTCCAGCCGCTTGTCGAGGTTCCGCACCATCCAGTCGGCGCTGGAGAGGTAGACCTCCTCGTGGCCGCCGTTGCGGAAGTAGAAGACGCGGGCGTGCTCGAGGTAGCGGTCCACGATGGAGACGGCCTCGATGTTGTCGGAGACGCCTGGGATGCCTGGCCGCAGGCAGCAGATGCCGCGGACGTTGAGGAGGACTCGGACGCCTGCGATGCTGGCGCGGTAGAGGGCCTGGATGAGCGCCTTGTCCTGGAGGGAGTTCATCTTGGCCATGATGAGGCCGGGCTGGTCGGGGGTGGAGGCGTCGGCCTCGCGCTCGATGAGTTCGATGAAGCGCGCCCGGCTCTCGGTGGGCGAGATGGCGAAGGCGTTCCAGCCGACGGCCTGGGAGTAGCCTGTGAGGAGGTTGAAGAAGGCCGAGGCGTCGGCCGCGAAGTCGCGGTCGGCGGTCAGCAGCCCCATGTCGGAGTAGAGGCGTGCCGTGCGGTCGTTGTAGTTGCCGGTGCCTGCGTGGACGTAGCGGCGGATGCCGTGCTCCTCGCGGCGGATGATGAGGAGGAGCTTTGCGTGGGTCTTGAGGCCGGCGATGCCGTAGATCACGTGGCAGCCGGCGTCCTCGAGGCGCCGCGCCCAGTTGACGTTGCGCGCCTCGTCGAAGCGGGCCTTCAGCTCGACGAGGACCGTCACCTGCTTGCCGTTCTCGGAGGCTCGGGCGAGGGCGGCGACGATGGGCGAGTTGGCGCTCACGCGGTAGAGCGTCATCTTGATGGCGATGACGCGCGGGTCCTCGGCGGCCAACTCGACCAGGCGGATGACCGGCTGGAACGCCTCGTAGGGGTGGAAGAGCAGCACGTCGTGGTCAGCGATGGCCTGCCACAGGTCGTCGTGGCCGAGGAGGTCGCGGGGCGTCTGGGGCGGCCAGTCGGGCTCACGGAGCTTTTCGAAGCCTGGGCGGCTGACAATTTCGTAGAGCGCCGCGGCGTCGAGAAGGCCGTCCACCTCGTAGACGTCCTCGTCGCCCACCTGGCACCAGTCTTTGAGCCACTCCTTGAGGCGCGGGTCGGCTGGTGTCACATCTTCATTTCGCACATGGCGGCTATGTGCCAAATGAAGATGTGACACCAGGGCGAGGCGGACGACGCCGGTGCGTCGGCGCGAGCGGACGGCCTCCTCGACAAGCTGGAGGAGGTCGGCCGCATCGTCGTCCGTCACCGGCACGTCGGCGTCGCGGGTGAGGCGGAACACGGTTCGGGCGGCGACCTCGAAGCCGGTGAAGAGCTGGCCTGCGTGCTCCGCCACCACGTCCTCCATCATCGCCAGGTGCAGGCCGTCCCCCGCCGGCACGGGCACGAAGCGTGGGAGCGAGGGGGGGATGGCCACGACGGCGAGCTTGAGCGGCTCCTCGGGCTTCTGGCACCTCTCCCTTGGGGAGAGGTCGCCCGCCAGAGGCGGGCGGGTGAGGGTGCTTCCTCCGGCGCCCGTGGCGCCCCAAGCACCCTCACCCCGACCCTCTCCCCGAGGGAGAGGGAGAGGAGCAGCACCCTCACCCCGACCCTCTCCCCGAGGGAGAGGGGGGGTGGTTGGCTCGTTCCCAGAGGCGGCCAGGCCGAGGAGGACGTGGAACGTCAGGCCTGGCAGGATGGGGAAGGGGTGGAGTTCCTCGACGGCCAGGGGGGTGAGGACTGGGAGGACCTCGGTGGTGAAGTAGGAGCGGAGGAAGTTGCGCTGCTCGGAGGTCCAGGCCGCGGCAGGGAGCACGTGGAGGCCGTGGTCGGCGAGGCGTGCGAAGGCGTCGCGGATGCCGGCGCCCTGCTCCGCGGCCATCTGGTGGGCGCGGCGGCTGATGCGTTCGAGCTGCTCGGCCGGCGTGAGGCCGCTGGGGTCGCGGGCCGTGGCGCCGGCCGCAACCTGTTGCTTGAGGCCGGCCACGCGGACCATGAAGAACTCGTCGAGGTTGGAGCTGACGATGGCGAGGAACTTCAGGCGTTCGAGGAGCGGCACGTCGTCCGAGAGCCCCTCGCGGAGCACGCGGTCGTTGAACTCGAGCCAGCTCAGCTCGCGGTTGAGGAACAGCTCGGGGGCATCGAGGTCCGGTTGCTTCGCCATAGCATGTCACCCGTCCTCTACGAGGAGAGTGCCTTCCTCCCTCTCCCTCGGGGAGAGGGTTGGGGTGAGGGTGCCAGGGGCGTTGTGCAGGCCGGGGGAGGCACCCTCACCCGCCCGCCTTCGGCGGGCGGCCTCTCCCCAAGGGAGAGGCAAGAATCCCCCGGCGCAAGTCCAGACACACACGGACGCGCCTCCCGCAGCATCACTCCACGGGGCTTGCGCGGCGGGGTTCGGCGGAGGACGAGGCGTCCTCCTCGGCCCGCACCTTGAGGCCATAGGTCTCCTCGAACAGGTCGCCCTTCTCGTCAATGGCTCGGCGCTCGAGCGTGAGGTCGCTCACGCCGCGGACGAAGAGGGCCAGCTCGCCGGGCCGGCGCTCGATGTGGACGTCGCTCACCTGTTGGGCATGGCCGCGGTCCAGGGCATCGGCCACGCGTAGGATGCCGGCGAGCTTGGCCACGGCGATGCGGTCCTCGCGCGGCAGCGTGAGGTATTCGAGGTGGGTGGGCTTGGGCGTGGCCCGGCGGTGGTAGCGGGCCACGTGGGCGGCCACCTGCACCTCCTCGCGGCGTAGGCCGAAGACCTCGGAGTTTGCGATGAGGTAGTAGCTGTGCTTGTGGTGGGCGCGGTTGCTCACGAAGCCGCCGATCTCGTGGAGCGTGGCGGCGACGCGCAGGAGGAGGCGGTGGCGCGGGGTGAGGCCGTGCTCGGCCTGAAGAGCGTCGAAGAAGCGGACCGCCAGGCCCGCGACGTGCTCCGCGTGGCGGGCGTCGTAGCGGTATTTCTCGCCGATGGTGCGGGCCGACTGCACGACGCTCTCGGCCAGCTCCGGGTCGTCCTCGCCCGTCGCACGGCGGGCCATGTCGAGCAGCAGCCCGTCGCGCATCGAGACGCCACACACGATCATCCTGTCCACTGGCGTTGCGTGGAGGAGCGCGTGGTAGATAAGGAAGGCGGGGACAAGGCGCTCGGTGCTCTGGAGGGGCAGGCCGTGCTTCTTCGAGAGCTTCTCGGCGGTCAGCCGCGCGCAGTCGGCCACCAGGCGGTCGAAGGGCTTGGCCTCCACTGTGCTCACGGCCCGGGGCGATGGCCCGTCCTGCGCCGCCTGGCGCGCCGCGAAGCAGGCCTCCTCGCCCACGGCGACGAACAACTGCACGCGGTCGAGCGGCATGGAGCGCTTGATCGCCTCTACCACGTTGGCGATCTGGTGGCGGAGAAGGTCCACCGTGCGGGCCTGCGGCTCCTGCGCCAGGGCCAGGTGCTCGCGCAGGCGGACCGAGCCGAGGGCGTAGCTGGCCGAGGCCGTGATCACGCCGCCATCGAGCAGGGTGAGCAGCGTGCTCCCCCCGCCCACCTCGGCCACCAGGGCGCACGTGGCCGAGAGGTCCACCACCCCGCTCACGGCCTGCCGCACAGCGGAGACCGTGAGGCGGCTCTCCTCGGCGGGGTCGAGCACCTCGAGGTCCAGGCTCGTCGCCATCGCCACGCGGTCCACGAAGGCGTCGCTGTTCGCCGCCTCGCGTACGGCGCTGGTGGCGACGGCGCGGACGCTGTCCACCTTGTAGGTGTCGAGGAGCTTCTTGCAGTCGCGCAGGATGGCGAGCGCGGCGGCCATGGTTCGCTGGCTTAGGCGGCCGCTGGCGAACGTGTCGTGGCCGAGGCGCACGGCGCGCTGGACGCGCTCGAGCACCTCAGGCCGCCGGTCCGCCCCCGCCTGGGCGATCACCATGCGGATGGCGTTGGCCCCGATATCAATCACGCCCACCAGCTTGGGCGCGCCTGCTTCCCCTGGGGATGGCGACATGGCCACGGCTCCACCGTCCCTAGTCCATGCCCCATTCTCCGATATTCCGCGGCCCGCTGCAAGCCACGCTCTATCGTCCTCCTCCTCGTCCTCGTCCCTCGTCCTCGATTCCTCTGATGGGCAGGGACAAGAGTCGAGAACGAGGACGAGGGACGACGGACGAGGACGATTGCAGAGCGCTCACAGCCGCCACGGCTCGCGCATCGGGCGGCGCATCAGCCGCGCCGCGTCGGCGTCGCCCAGGAACTCCTCCTTCAGCGGGTCCCACTTGAGCGGCCGCCCTAGGCGAATGGCCAGGTCGCACACGTGGCTCACCGTGTCGCTCCGCACCGCGTCGCCGATGGGGCTGACGGGCGTCTCCCGCGTCCTCACGCACTTGATGAAGTCGGCCTCCTGGCCGTAGCTCTCCTTCAGGTGCACGTCGTTCGGGCCGAGGGGGACCGTGCGGAGGGCGTCGGGCTCGCAGCACATCCCTCCGTAGTAGACGGCCAGCCAGCCCTCGGTGCCGATGAACTGCGTGTAGTTGCCTAGCCGGGCCAGCTTGGGCTCGGTCTCGGGCGTCACGCCCCACGCCTGATAGTTCATCGTCACTCCGTTGGAGAAGCGCAGCGTGCAGTTCCAGTCAATCACCGCGTCGTGGCGGCCCTCCGTGGGGATGACGCCTGTGCCCTCGACCTCCCAGGGGCCGAGGGTATGGAGGTCGTAGGCCCAGACCAGCAGGTCGAGGGGGTGTGCGCCCCAGCCGGCGATGAAGCCGATGGCGTAGTCGTAGCAGTGGAACCAGGCGCCCCCACTGGTCGGGCAGCCGGTGTAGGGCCGCCAGGGGGCGGGGCCGAGCCAGAGGTCGTAGTCGAGTTCCTGCGGCACGGGCATGGGCCTGGTGTTGCCGCCGCGGGCGCTGTTGGGGGCCTTGACCCGAATCTCCTTGACCTGGCCGAGCCGCCCGCTGCGGACGAGTTCGCAGCCGAGGCGGCAGTTGCCCATCGAGCGGGCCTCGGTGCCGTACTGGACGACGCGGCCGAGGCGGCGAGCCGTCTCGCGGCACGCAATGTCCTCGGCGATGCTGACGCCTAGCGGCTTCTCCACATGCACGTCCTTGCCCGCCTTCATGGCCATGACGGACATCGGCACGTGCCAGTGGTCGGGGGAGCCGACGCCCACGGCATCAATATCGGGGCGGGCCAGGATGTCGCGGAAGTCGGCGTAGGCCGCGCAGTCCTTGTTCCCGTAGCCCTGGTCCACAACGGCCTTCGCCCGCTCGCGGACCGCCTTCCACACGTCGCAGACGGCGACCACCTGGGCGTCCGAGCAGCTCATCTGCTCGCGGGCGTTCTGAAGCCCTCGCGGCCCCACCGCGATATAGCCCGTCACCACGCGCTCGCTCGCCTTCGCCCGCCCCTCGGCCCCGAGCGCCGTCGAGGTGAGGAAGTAGGGTGCCGCCAGCCATCCCGCGGTGCTGCCCAGAAACCGTCGGCGGATGAAAGGATGAGCCACTGGCTTTTGCATAAGCAGCCTCCTTGTTCCCTTCCCGCCGCCATTCTAGCCGCCGCGCCCCTGCTGCGCAACACGGGGCATGATCTACTTGGGCTTGGCCGGCCCGGGGCCCACGCGCGCGCAAGAATGTGAGTGCCTACCCCGCCACAACGCTCTTCGGTTGGGGGACGCCGATCTCGTAGAGGAAATCGGGCGAGAAATCCGCTTCGTTCGGCCACACCACCGTGTCAATGTCCCTGTTCACCCGCACCCGCCTGAAGTAGCTCACGTCCTTCAGCGGCTCAAAGACTTCACCGTCCAGGTACCCCTCCAGGTCCACGAGCCGGACACTCCCATCCTCGAACGTGAGGACGAGCTTGTATCCGGAAATGTATCGTGCCTTCTTCACGTAATGCATGTGACATCCCCTACACGAGAGGAGGTATCTTGCGGAGCGGCTTCTTCGCCACCGCCAGCTTCCAGTCCTCCATCAGTTCTTCCCTATGGTCGAATGCCCACTCCAGCACGGTCGCCGTAACACGCCGCGGCAACTCGCCCTGGATGAGTTCCAGGCCCGCAATCGAGAACGCGGCCCTGAGGCCCGCATACTTCGCGTGAAAATGCGGCGGAGGATGGTCGTGATGGTACATCGCAATCACAATCCCGAGGAACCGACTGATCTCAGGCATCCCACGCCCCTTCCTATGTGCATTATAGGGAGGGTCGCACTGGT
The DNA here is from genome assembly GCA_016872855.1 of Planctomycetota bacterium. Taxonomy (GTDB): domain Bacteria; phylum Planctomycetota; class PUPC01; order DSUN01; family DSUN01; genus DSUN01. Next base: position 3,637 of record VGYV01000300.1, on the reverse strand, counting down.
CTTCAAGCCCAGATGCTCCACGAGGTTTGACAACTCAGAGCGGCTTCCCTATACAATACGGACGCCTGGATACCACAACCGCCTCGAACGGTGATCGGACATCCGAGGGGGCGCGGCCCGACCTATCCAGGCCAACGTTGCGTCCGGGACAGGAACTTGTGACGGAGAACTCAGCGTGGATGTGAACATGATCGGGGCCTATGGACCGTGGGCGGCCAACGTGGTGCTGGGCGACGGGCCGGCCGAGCTGTCGTTCCGCACGGGGAAGTGGGACTCGCTGGACGCCTGGCGGCCGGCGGCGCGGCGGCGGGCGCTGGAGTGCATCGTGCCGGTGGACCTCGGCGGCGTGCCAGCCGTGACGGTGGAATCGCAGGGCGTCCACGACGGGCTGCACGTCGAGCGGCTCTCGTGGGAGCTCCCGATGGGGCCGCGGACCGAGGCGGTGTTCCTCAAGCCCGAAGGGGCGCGGGGGCGGCTCCCCGCCATCCTGGGCCTCCACGACCACGCGGGAAACAAGTTCCTCGGCTGGCGCAAGATCGCGCGAGCGGACGCCCAGCCCTGGGCGATTCAGTCCGCCCACTGGGAACACTACTACGGCGGCGTGCCCTGGGCGAACGAGGCCGCGCGCCGCGGCTACGCCGTGCTGGTCCACGACACCTTCCCCTTCGCCAGCCGCCGCGTGCGGGTGGCCGACCTGCCGCCCCAGGTGCAGTACGGGGGAGTTGACCCCGAGCCCGACGATCTCGATGGTATCCGCCGGTACAACGAGTTCGCCGCCCAGCACGAGCATATCATGGCGAAGAGCCTGTTCTGCGCGGGCACCACCTGGCCGAGCGTCTACCTGAGCGAGGACCGCCGCGCACTCGACGTGTTGTGCGCGCGGCCCGACGTGGATGCGAGCCGCGTGGGCTGCGGAGGGCTTTCCGGCGGCGGAATGCGGACCGTTTTCCTCGCGGGGCTGGACGACCGCATCCGCTGCTGCGCCTGCGTTGGCTTCATGTCCACCTGGCGCGACTTTCTCCTTCACAAGTGCTTCACCCACACCTGGATGGCCTACGTGCCACTGCTGCCGCGGAGCCTCGACTTCTCCGAAATCCTCGCCCTCCGCGCCCCCGCGGCCACGATGGTGCTGAACACCAGCGAGGACCAGCTCTACACCCTCGCCGAAATGCACCGGGCCGACGGCATTCTGAGGGAGACATTCGAGCGGGGCGGCGCCCCCGAGCGCTACAGGTGCAACTTCTACCCCGGGCCGCACAAGTTCGACCTGCCGATGCAGAAGGACGCCTTCGACTGGTTCGATGCGCATATCAAAGGGTGAGTTCCCCGCCCCCACCCCTCTCCCTTCCAGGGAGAGGGCAGGGTGAGGGTGGGGCTTTGGGGTTGGGACAGGCGCTTGACCCTCCCCTTGCCCCTCCCTGAGAGGGAGGGGGGTTACAGGGTGTCCCTTTTCGGGAAAGGAGACTGCGATGAAGTATGGGGCACGCAATCAGATCGTCGGAACCGTGAAGTCGGTGAAGAGCGGCGACGTGATGTCGCTGGTAAAGTTCGACGTGAAGACGCCGTGCGAAATGGCCTCCGTGCTCACGACGGAGTCCGTGCAGCATCTGGGGCTGAGGGTGGGCGACCAGGTGACGCTGGTGGTGAAGGCCGTGAACGTGCTGCCCGTGAAGGAGTGAGGGCGGCTCGCGCGGAGGGCCGCTGCCGGGCGCCGTGCAAGCGCTCAAGGAGGATCGCCATGCTCAAGTGCCTGATGCTCCTGGTGTGTGCGGGGACGGCCGCCGGGGCGGAGACGGGCCTCGAGGGGCTGCTGTTCAGCGAATCGTTCAAGGATGCGGCGCTGCCGAAGCGGGGCTGGTACGACGGAGCACAGTTCCGCATCGCGGGCGAGGCAGCGGCGGGCAAGGGCTGCATCGAGTACGAGTGGGTCGAAGGGCAGCAGAAGGTGCAGGGCTCGTCGGGCGTGCGCCGTCTCTTCGAGCCGACCGAGGAGATCGCCATCCGCTTCTACCTCAAGCTCTCAAGAGGCTGGGGCTGGAGCGGCCGCAACTACCATCCCCACCTGACGCATTTCCTGACGACCGAGAACTCGAAGTGGCACGGCCCGGCTGCGAGCCATCTGACGCTCTACATCGAGCCGGTGGGCGGGAAGCTGCGGCTGGCCGCGCAGGACATCCAGAACGCAAAGATGCCCCATGGCCTGACCCAGGGGCCGCTGCGCGGCGGCTACAACGGGAAGTTCTACGACAGCGCCGACGTGCTGTTCAAGGACGACGCGTGGCACTGCGTGGAGGCGTACTTCAAGCTGAACTCGCTCGACGCGGCGAACGACCGGCCGAACCACGACGGGGTCGTGCGCGGCTGGTTCGACGGCAAGCTCGTCATCGAGCGCACCGACGTTGTGCTGCGCTCGACGGACTTCCCGCGGATGAAGTTCAACCAGTTCCTGATGGCGCCCTACTTCGGCCCGGGGCTGCTGCCGCACGCGCAGAAGCTGTGGATTGACGAGCTGGCGGTGGGCACGAAGCGGATCGGGCCGCTGGCCAAGGTGGCGGCTCAGTAGAGCCGGTGCTCGCGGTAGACCTTGTGGGCGTAGAGGAAGTCGGCGTAGTCGGTGTTGGTCGAGATCGAGTGGTCGCTGGCGAAGACGAAGCGGGCGCCGCGGGCCTTCATGCCCTGCATGAACTTCGTGACCTCGCGGCGGATGAGGCCGCGGTCGTGGCTCTCGATGATCCGCTTGTCGAAGCCACCGACGAAGAGGAGCTTGTCGCCGTAGTCCTCGGCGTACTCCAGCGTGTTGTTCCCAGCGGCCACCTCCATCGGGTTCAGGCCGTCAAAGCCGGCCTCCACGATCATCGGCAGCGCCTCGCGTGTGCTCCCGCACGTGTGGAGCACGACGGGCAGCCCGCAGCCGTGGAAGAAGTCCACCGCCTCCTTGAAGTAGGGGAAGATCAGCTCGGCCAGCACCTTTGGCGAGGCGAAGAGGCCCTTGTTGTAGCCGAGGTCCTCGTACATCCAGATGCCGTCGGGCACGCCCGCCTCGTCGAAGAGCAGCTTGTAGTGGCCCTTGTAGAAGTCCGTGTAGACGCGGGCGTAGTCGTGTATCCACGCGGGGTCGAGAAGGAGGCTCTGGTAGAGCGTGATGTCGCCCATGCTCGCCCGCATGCACTCCCAGATGAAGAGGTGGCCGTAGAAGGTCCAGCGGCCTTTGCCGCGCCATTCGGCGAGGGCCTTCTTCGCGCCGTCAATGCCCACGCGGGTGCGGTCAACCTGAAGCAGGTGGGGGCGATAGTCGCGGTCCCACACCTCGCGGCTGGTCATGCGGAAGTCCACGTGCTCGGGCGTGCCCGACTTGTTCTTCCAGTACTTGAAGGCGGCGCCGGCGCCGTTGCGGGTGACGCGCCACTCGTCGGTCTCCTCGATCAACTCCGAGACGCCTTTGAGGGGCATCATGTCGAACCATCCGCCGCAGCCGGCCATGTCGAAGCCGAAGTGGTCGGTGGTGTTGACCGGGTCGTCGAACTCCTTCTCGACCTCCTGGCCGTTCTCTTTGACCTTTCGCTTGTTCTTGACTGTGGGGTAGCCCTGAGTGACCCACTTCCTCAGGGTATCGCCCCAGGGGCTGTCGAAGAGGGGC
>VGYV01000299.1 GCA_016872855.1 Planctomycetota bacterium | reverse complement strand
CGAGAGCAGCCGCTGCAACTGCGAGAGCGCCCGCTTCGACCTCGATGGCTTCGGCCGCCTCTTCGTGCCCGACGCCATGCGCTCCTCGGTCGCCGTCATAGACAGCAACGCGAACCCAGTGTTGCGTTTCGGCGGCTACGGCAACATGGACTCCCGCGGCCCTGGCAGCCCCGTGCCGAAGCCCGAGATCGCCTTCGCCTGGCCCCTCGTCGTCTCGGCCACGGACGAAGCCTGCTACGTCGCCGACACCGTGAACAGCCGCATCCTCAAGGCCAAGCTCGATTACGCCGTGTCCGAGAAGGCCGAAGTCCGCCTGCGCTGATGGACGGCGCCTTGTGCGATGCGGCAGCCTGTCGGAGTGCGGCGGCTCGACGCCGCTGTGGGCTCCCCGGGGTCGCGCCGGAGTGATGCGACAGCCTGTTGGAGTGCGGCGGCTTGACGCCGCTGTGGGCTTGCGAAGGGTCCTCCGATGCCGGACTGGCCCCACGCTCCGATCCACCGCCTGACCGACGCCGGCGCCTACATGGTCACGGCCGGCACCTATCTCCGACGCCGCTTGCTTCACAACGCGCAGCGCCTTCAACTCGTCCACGACGCCCTCTTGACCCACGCCCCCGAGTTCGGCTGGGGCCTCCAGGCCTGGGCCGTACTCGCAAACCACTACCACTTCCTCGCCCTGTCGCCGGCCGACCCAAAGACGCTCAAGCCTTTCCTTTCGAAGCTGCACACCCTGACCGCGAAGGCTCTGAACGCCCTCGATGGCACCCCTGGCCGGACCGTGTGGTATCAGTACTGGGACAAGCACATCACGTTCCAGCGGGCATACCTCGCGCGGCTGCGCTATGTGAACGAGAATGCGGTTCACCACGGCGTGGCGGCTGATGCTGAAGCATATCCGTGGTGTTCCGCGGCGTGGTTCGCGCGCACTGCCCCCGTATCATTTCAGCGCACCGTGAAGAGCTTCAAGGTTGACCGCTTGGATGTGATTGACAACTTCTGACAGGGCCGGCGCTTGCGCCACGCGAGCCCACAGCGGCGTCAAGCCGCCGCACTCCGACAGGCTATCGCATCGCTCCGGCGCGGCCCCGGCAGGCCCACAGCGGCGGATGAAGGGGAAGCGCGCCTGCGATAGCGGGCGGCACCCAGTGCCATGCGTCAGCCTGTGGGAGTGCGGCGGCTTGACGCCGCTGTTGGCTTTGCAGGGCTAACCCCTCGTGCGGTAGAGGCCGGCGCCTACATGGTCACGGCCGGCACCTATCTCCGACGCCGCTTGCTTCACAACGCGCAGCGCCTTCAACTCGTCCACGATGCTCTGCTGGCCACGGCCGCCGAGTTCGGATGGGAGCTCCAGGCCTGGGCCGTGCTCGCCAACCACTACCACTTCCTCGCCCTATCCCCGCGCGATGAAGAGCGCGACACGACCTGGGGGCGTGTGGAATGGGAGCTTGTCGCCCCCACCGACCCTTCGGCTTAGCTCAGGGCAGGCCCTCGTGTCGGTGGGGCGGAGGTTTGGCAACTACACCGGCGGGCCCGCACCCCCCATCTCCCTCTCCCTTCCGAGTATGGCCCCCATTCCTGGCGCTCTGGGGTATTGGCAAGCTCCAACCCTCCCCCTGCCCCCTCCCTGATCTTCGCCCACATCTCTGGGGATGAGGGCTCCCAGCCCCGTCAGGGGCGTCAGAAGGTAGCCACGGGCGTAAGCCCGTGGACTTGGCGGCCCACGGTCCAGCCCCCGCAGGGGCGACAGAAGCGCCGGCCGCCAGGGCATTCTGCCGCCCCCTGCGGGGGCTGGACCGTGTACCCGCCCGGACCCACGGCTTACGCCGTGGGCTACCACCTGCCGCCCGCCGGGAGCGGGCTGGGGAGCCCGAGATGTGGGCAAAGATGAGACCTGGCCTATGGGAGACGGCCTGAAGGCCGCACTACAAACTCCCACGCTTGCGTTCCGGCCGCCCGTGGGTTACTCTGGCGCGAGCGGAGTCCCACGAGTAAGGAGAGCGGCGTGCGAACGGGCAATTGGGTCGGTAGCATCGCGGCGGCGCTGTTGGGCGCCGCGGCGGCCTGGGCCGCGGAGCCGACGGCTGGCGAGGTGCTGCGCGAGAGCGGGATTGACGGCGGGTTGGCCGTGCACGTGGGTTGCAGCGATGGCTCGCCCGCGGCGGCGCTCGCGGGAACGGGGAAGTTCCTTGTGCATGGGCTGGTGCCCAGCGACAGGCTCCGCCGGAGCGTCGCCCTCCCCACCTCGGCACGTGGCCTGGTTGCCGTGGATGCGTGGGCGGGGGGCACGCTACCCTACGCGAGCGACCTCGTGAACCTGATAGTGACAAGTGGGGAGTGGCAAGTGCCAAGTGAGGAGGTGCTGCGGGTGCTCGCGCCGAATGGCGTGGCGCTGGAGCAACGGGGTGGCAAATGGGTCAAGACGGTGAAGCCGTGGCCGCAAGGGGCCGACGACTGGACGCATTGGTGCTACGGGCCGGAGGGGAACGCGGTCTCGCACGACAAGCTGGTGAAGCCGTGCACGTCGCTCAAGTGGATCGTCTCGCAGCTCCTCTACGACGTGCGGGTGGCGGGGGGCCGCCTGTTCTCGCCGCTTGAGATGACGAAGGACCAGCGGCGGCGCCGCGAGCCGGCCGAGCTGCGCTGCCGCGATGCGTTCAATGGGCTGCTCCGCTGGAGCGCGCCAACCGGGCGCCCGCACCACCCCTGGCCCGCCGAGTTCGTGGCCACCCGCGACCTCGTGTTCCACTTCCCCGACGTGGGCACCGGCTTCGCCGCGGCGACCGATGCGCGGACGGGCAAGACAGCCCGCACCTTCGACCAGGGGCTGAAGCGCAGCCGCGAGCAGAAGACCTCTGACAGCAACGCGATTCTGATGGCCTGCGGCGGCACGCTGGTCCAGGCGCACGAGAACCGCGTGGTCGCACTCGACATCGCCACGGGCGCCCGCCGCTGGGAGTTCACGGCCCAGAAGGGCATCGGCAACGCCTGCGCCGCGGCTGACGGCTCCCGCGTCTACGTCCAGGAGACCGAGAACCATGTCCGCAACTACGCCCGCTGGTGCAAGCACAACACCGCCGCGATCACCTGCATCGCCGACGGCAAGCAGCTCTGGCGGAACGAGGCCCTCGCGGGCGAGGAGGCATCCGACCTCGTCCTCTCGGGCGACGCGCTGGTGGTCTTCGACCCCGTGACGAACCTCGGCGACGACGGCGACCACGAGCTGTGGGTGCTCAACCCCGCCGACGGGGCGGTCCGCTGGCATTCGCCCAAGAAAAAGGCCGTCTACAATGTCATGCTCAACAGCCCGGTCGTCCGCGGCACGCAGATTCTCATCTGGGGGCCGTTCAACAACCTCCTCACCTACGACTACGCCACGGGCGAGGAGTTCTGGTGGCCGCTCCCCTACAACCAGCGCTGCGTGCGCCTCTCGGCCACCGATGACTGGCTGATCTATGGCCTGACGACCTGGGTGGACCGCGACCTGAACGTCACGCAGTTCGCCTACGGCCGCAGCGACTGCTCGTTCCCCGCCTTCCCCGCGCAGGGGCACGTCTATTTCGGCTCGAACGTCACCTGCACCTGCATCAACCCCGTTCGCGGGCTCCTCGCGGTCAGCCCCGAGCCGCCGCGGCCCGAGGTGTCGGACGACAGGCGCCTCGACGCGCGGGGCGCGGAGGCCCCGCCCACAGAGCTACCCCGCCCGCGCGGAAATGGCGAAGGGACGCGGGGCGCAGAGGCCCCGCCCACAGGCAATTCCCTCGCCACGCGCGAGTGGCAGCCGAACCCATTCGTCTTCTACTTCCACGAGGACCGAACGCCGCCCGTCGAGGCGGGTGGTGTGACGCTGGTGGCTGACGTGCATCGCCACCGCCTCGTCGCCAGGAAGGGCGGGCGGCCGCTCTGGAGCTTCGCCGCCCCAGCCCGAATCCGCGTCGCCCCCACCATCGCCGATGGGCGCGTCTACGTGGGCTGCACCGACGGCCGCGTCTACTGCCTCGACCTGGCTACGGGCGCCGAGCGCTGGCGCTTTCTGGCCGCGCCGGCCGAACGCCTCATCGTGATGGACGGTCAGCTCGAGAGCACGTGGCCCGTCTACGGCGTGGCCGTCCACGAGGGCCGCGTCTGGGCCGCCGCCGGCCGGCACGCCGAGCTTGACGGCGGGATTCGCGTGTGGGCACTGGATGCAGCGAGCGGCAGGCCTCTGTTCCGCACCACGCTTGGCGCCACGCCGCTCAAAGTGGCCAAGGGCGAGCGGGTGCGCAACGCCCCGCAATTCGTCCGCGAGGCGGCCAACCACCTGCCCCTCAACGGCGGCATGCGGGTGGCCGAGGGCAAGCCCTGCCTCGTCTCCCGCATCCTCGTCAAGGAGGGCAGCCGCCCCACCACCACGGGCTACAACCGCCTCGCCAAGGATGGCGGCGGCCCCAGCGAACAGCTCATCCCCATTGACCCCGCCTGGGATGGCAAGGCCGTTGACTGCTATCCCCTCCTTGCCCTGCCGCCCAAGAAAAGGTAAGATTCCCCGTGCAGGCCCGCCCTGAGCGGAGCGAAGGGTCTGCACGCCCCACCGGCTCCCTATGAGGTCGAGGAGACGACGATGGAAAGGTACGACCCGTTGGTTGCCCCAGACCCCGTCGAGTGGCAGCGGATTGATGAGGGGGAACGCATCTTCCTCGTAAAGGAATATCACAGACGGGCCAAGATCCGCCTGCCGAACGAGAATCTGCACGCGGTCATCCACACCATCGTCGAGAACCAGATCGCGATGGGGGACGAGACGCCGGCCAAGGAGACGCTCGCTCGGCTGATGTCCGAGGGCCTCGACCGCCACGATGCGGTCCACGCGATCGGCAGCGTCCTGTCCGTTCACATGGTCAATCTGCTGAAGACCAAGCGGTTGGAGGGCGCGAATGAGGAATACTTCGGTAAGCTCCGCGCTCTCACGGCAGAGGCCTGGCTGAAGTCGTGGGAGAAACCGGCCGGCAAGCCCCATCGCCGCCCACGCTCGGGACCGCGCTCCCCGAGACCCGGGGAGGCGGGTGGAGCCTGACGCGGGAAGGCCGAGCAAAGCGCAAGCCCAGGAGTGACCAATGAACCGGTTCGTGTGGCGCTGTCTTCCCGCCCTCGTGGCGTTCCTCGCCGCTGCCTTCGCTGCCGAGCGGAATGCGGTGCGGGTGCTGTACGATTTCGAGGACATGGCGGACCCCAAGGAGCTTCAGGCCGCCGCCACGGACATGGTGCTCGACGTGGTGCAGGACAACGGGGTGACAAGCGGGAAGAACTGCTGCCGCATCGTGGGCAAGCAGGGCGCGCCCTGGGCCACCCTCGAAATCCGCTCCGACAAGATCAAGGGCTGGGGGGACTTCGATTACTTCGCCATGGACGTCTACTCCGAGCGCGAGGAGAAGGTCCGCATCGTGCTGGAGCTATGGGATGCGGCTTCGACCAACTATGCGACCCGCTGCACGTTCGAGGACAACTCGGCCCACGTCGGCCGCAACACGATGCTCTGGAAGATCAACCGAGCGAAGCGGAACAACAAGGAGGGCCGCGAGTGGGACGAGCTTGAGCCGAAGGACAAGATCGCGATGAACGGCCTGAAGATGGTCAAAATCTTCTTCACGCCGTTCAAGGAGGGAGGCAACACGACGATCTGGGTTGACAGGCTTCGGCTGATGCAGGAGGACGCGGTGGGCGGCAAGATCAAGGTCGCCCTCCCGCCCTCCGCCAAGGCATTCGATTTCGGCCCCGCGGGCCTCGCGACGCCTGGCTTCACCCACGTGCCTGCCAAGGCTGCGTGGAACAAGGAGGCCGGCTGCGGCCTAGCCGGGGCCGACCTCAAGGAGGCCGGCTCCGCCTGGCCCGACCCGCTCACGGGCGGCGCCGTCGTGGGCAGCGGACTCGTCACCTTCAACGTCGAGCTACCCGATGGCGAGTACTGCGTGTGGCTCAGCGCGGGGAAGAACATTGATCCCGCGACCCGCACGCAGCCGTTCCTGCTCCAGGTCGGCGACAAGGTGCAGTGCAGCGAGCAACTGAGCGACGAGGAGTTCTTCGGCGAGAAGGGCGTTTTCCGCCACTTGCGGACACAGTATTCTGAGCGGCCGAACGCCCTGTGGCTCGACTATGTTGAGCCTGTCTGCCCCGGCGTGATGCTGAAAGCGAAGTCGAGCGAGGGGCGGCTCTCGGTGCGTTGCTCGAATCATCGCCTTGCGGCGCTCATCGTCATGCCCGCCGCCGAGGAGGCCGCGTTCACGAAGCTCGCCGACGAGATTCGTCAGAAGCGGATCGAGCTGTTCTACAGCCAGCTCTACTTCGACCCACAGAAGAAGCCCGCGAAGCAGCCAGGCGACGGCGCTTATGTGCTTTGGGCGCCCAGCTTCCTCAAGACCATTCGCCCCTGGAGCGGCCCATCGGAAGAGGAGAGGAAGACAAGCTCGCTCGACCTCAAGGCAGCCATCGGCCAGCGGGTGGTCGCTCGCGTGTGTGTGACGGCTTTCGAGCCCTTGGAGACGGGCGACATCGTGCTATCCGACCTCAAGGGGCCGGGCACCATCCCAGCCTCCGCCTGCCGACTCTACTACCAGAACTACCGCGTAGCCGGCAGCAGCGTGGGCGAGATGGCCCTCCTGCCCTGGACGAAGATCCGCTTCGAGCCGGGCATTACCTGGGCCTACTGGCTCTGGCTCAAGGCGCCCGCCGACGCAAGGCCCGGCGACTACCAGGGCACCCTCACCTTCACGCCCGAGAGAGGCGGCGCCAAGTCCCTCCCAGTCAAGCTCACGGTCCACCCCTTCCGCCTCGCCGACGTGCTGCCCGTCAGCTACGGCATGTACTACGGCCTCTGGGACTTCCCGCTGGGCATTGACCGCCGCAAGATGGCGAGGGAGCAATTCGCCTTCATGCGCGAGATCGGCTTCACCGCCTCATGCGTCGGCTCGGGCAGCGTCACGGGCCTCGTGGGCGCAGACAAGGTGTCGGTCGCCTTCGACCCCCTGCTGTGGGAGGTCGCCCGCGAGGTCGGCATGGGCCGCCACGAGGACCAGCGGATGATGGGCAACTCGCTCGGCATGGCCCGCACCATCGCCCGACGCCTCGGCCTCAGCCCAGCCGTTGACCAGAACCCAGGCATCGAGTTCACAAAGCCCGAGCTCAAGGGCTACTACCAGGACGCCGTCCGCCAGTACGAAGCGTTCGCAAAGAAGATGGGCCTCCCTCTGGCCGTGGAAGTCGTGGACGAGCCGCGCGAGATGCCCAACCCCTGGAACCGCAACCTCGAGCAGACCTGCCGCTACGCCGACTGGATTCACGAGGCCAGCGGCCTCAAGACCTTCGTCACCCCGATGGGCGACACCCAGAGTGGCAAGGACTACACCCCCCTCGCCGAGCACGTGGACATCGTGAGTGTCCACGCCTTCGAGGGCTCCAGGCGGCTCATCGCCGCCACGCGGAAGCTGGGGAAGACCCTTTGGTTCTACAACACTGGCATGGACCGCTTCTCGTGGGGCTACTACAACTGGCGGATGGGCTCGAAGGGGCGGTGGGAGTGGCATTGGTCCTGGGGCGGCGGCGGCGTGGAGGGATATCCCTGCCCCATCGAGTGGTATACCCCCTTCACCGGCAACGACGGCGCGGCGCTCCGTGCCCCCTACTGGAAGTTCCCTGGCGGCTTCCTCTTCAAGAGCGACTACCTGAACGTCGCCCAGGGCATCAACGACTACGCCCATCTCGTCACACTTGAGCAAGCCCTCGCCAGGAACCCCGATGCTGACGGTGCCGCCGAGGCCCGCAAGTTCCTCGACGCCCTTCGTGCCGCCATCCCCGAGTATCCCCACATCAAGGGCCTGGCCTCCCCCGATGCCGGCGCCCTCGTCGGCTCCGGCATCGAAGCCCCCGCCGCCGCCCACTGCGAGGCCTGGTCCGCCCGAATCGCCGAACTGATCCGCGAACTCACGGACAAGCAATGACCAATGTGGAGGGCCGGGAAGCTCAACAGGAACTAGGGCGCCACACGGCTCGCCAGGACCATTGGGCGCATGGTTCGCAGGTTCTCTGCTGCCATTGCCCGAACTGAGGCGATTTCACTGGAAAGGTCCGGGTAGTTGCGCGCGATCAGATTGAGCCAGTGACGGATGAACGTCCCTCTGATCCACTTCTGTGTCGGGAAGTAGCTAACCTGGATCCCGACCAGGAAGGCCTGTGGTTGCCAAATGGGTGAAGTGACATGCGCCGGCAGCCATATCCCGCAGCCGCTCACACCTTTTAGAGGAGGGGGTGCGCTGCGGATCGACGGCGGAGGCGACCCCACGGTGTCAGGCCGCAGAGGGTGGAGTTGATGCTCGGGGTCATAGTGGAGGAAGATGTCCCGCTCGGCGACAGGCCCTCTCTCAAACGGCCCGGCAGGCCAATCGGCATCACGCAGGGTGGCCGTCATGTACGTGAACGCATCACACCGGACCGTCCGCTCTACCTGCGTCCCTGACCAGCGCTCAGCGATCGGCTTTAGAAACTGACCTGGATAGCCGACCATGACGACTGGCCATTCCTCATGCTGGTCCACAGATTCAAGAAGCCGCGTGTCCGGCCAGAACCTGTTCTCCATGCCACGCGCATCTCCCGCCCGGACCTCCAGGAACGCGACATCGGCTTCGGGGTCGCAGCCACGCGCGGCAAACTCCCGAATGCGGCCTTCGGCCGGGCGAGGCGCGATCTCGTACCTGTGGTTGGGCTTCATGATGTGTTCGGCCGTAGCCACGAAGAATCGTTCCCCTATCTTCACCGCCACGCCACTCCCACCCTCACTCTCATCGGTTGTGTCGATGAGGCGGAGGGCAGCACTGTGGACCTGCGCCTGAAGGGCCATCTCCTCCGCGGCAGTAGTGTGATTCTACCAGGTGTGCCGGTGGCCGCAAAGTGGCAGATCCTGGGGGATGGGGGGGCGAGGCCCCCGGAGCTTCCACTGCCGCGTTGGCGCGGGCGCAGCCGGGGTCACAGCGGGCGTGGCCTCCGGGCAGGGCACAGCGGCCCGGCAGAGGCCAGGGCGCCCAGCCCCTCCCGAATCCGTGCGGCGCTTGACCCCTCGGCGGCCGGTGAGTAGGATTCCATACTTGTTCAAGTACGGAATTGCTATCAGGAGGATAGGAATGAGTGAACTGATCGTGCGCGTGCTGCGGACCGTGGCTTGCTTCGCGCGGCTGCGCATCCTCTCGCGGCTCTCCGCCAAGGAGACCACGCCGACGGCGCTGGCCCGGGACCTCAAGCTGCCGCTGGACCTCGTTTGTTCCCATCTAGCGCGCCTGGCGTCGGTGGGGCTGGTTCGGCGCCGCCGGTCCGGCCTGCGCTGCTTCTGCATCGCGGGGTCGCCCTACGGCGAGAGCGCTCTGAGCACCCAGGTGAGCCGGTGGGTGCACGACGTCCTCCGAGGTGCATCGCCCGTCGCCCCCGCGCCCAGACGCTCGGCGCGTCGGCGCTCCGAGGCCGCCGACACATCTCCTGGCGCATATGACCTTATCTTCGATGCCGCCACGGCTTTCACGCACGTCCGTCGCCTCCAGATCATGCGTCGGCTGGCCACGGGCAGGGCGGCGGACATCTCCGCGCTGAACCGGGAATTGAAGATGTCGCCTCAAGCCGTGGCGAGGCATCTCGACAAGTTGATTCGCAGGGGGTTCGTCCTCAGTTCTCTGCAAGAGGGGCGCATGGTGTACCGACCTGCGCCACGGGCCAGAACCCCCATTCACGGGCGCCTTCTCGCCATCGTGAGCGCCCACTGGGGCGCGCAGGACTTCCATACTTGAACAAGTATGGAACTGCCCTTGGAGTCCTTCCCGACAACACCATCGGGCGACGCTCTCCCCAAGCCTGCCCTGAGATGTATTCCATACTTGAACAAGTATGGAATCATGTCGAGGGCGGACCTGTCGCAGCCCCTCGTCCGCACGGTCTCCGCACAGCGCTCCGCGACTTGGATTCATTGTACACTTCGTCAAGTGTGGAACGCGCCTCTCCTGAAACCTGGGCGCCGCGGTGGCTCTGTGCGAAGCGGCAGACGCGTCTGGCGAGACTTGGGCGCCCTCGGGGAGGCCTTCCATACTTGAACAAGTATGGAATTACTACTCCGGCCGCAAATCAGTTTGCATTCCGGGGCGTAGCGACAAGCGTCTCGCTTGTCGAAGACGACCGCAAGCGGGACGCTTGCGGCTACATTCCCTACCCTGGCC
>VGYV01000298.1 GCA_016872855.1 Planctomycetota bacterium | reverse complement strand
GATGGCCGCCTGCAAGGCCAGTTGATACCAGCCCTTGTGCAAGGGCTGACCAACGACACAACATAAGATATACCACGTACTTATGGAATTCGACTCAATCTCATGAGCAGGCAATTCTGGCAATGCCGGCTCCTCTACGTCATCCAGTGGCCGTGGCGGGCCAGGAGGGCTTCGGCGTGGTGGGCGCGGCCGGTCTGCCGCAGGCGCTCGCAGTAGGCACTCAGGCGCCCGCGGGTGTGGAACGGGCCGCCCTCGCGGAGGACGGTCCAGAGGGGGTCCACGTCGCTCTCCGACGTTCTCATCATCTCGGTGGTCCACTCGTGGAGGCGGGCGAGGCCGTCGTTGGCGAGGTCGGGACGGGTCTTCGACAGATCGCGGGTTAGATGCGGGTCGGCCGCGATGTCGAAGAGGAGGACGGGGGCGAGGTCTTTCAGTCCGTCGTGGAAGGTGCGGAGGAGGAGCCAGTTGTCCCATCGGACCGAGCGCTGGCAGCTCCAGGCGCAGTTGCCGCAGACGAGGGTGTCGCGGCCCGGGAAAAAGACACCAGGAGTCTTTTCCACGCAGTGCCCTACGGGTGCTTCGCAGAAAAGACTCCTGGTGTCTTTTTCCCGAAGGGCTTGGGCGAAGGAGCGGCCGTCCCAGAGGGGCGGCACCTGGCCGCCGAGGAGCTCGATGAGGGTGGCGGCGAGGTCGGTCTGGTAATGGAGAGCGGCGTCCACGCGGCCGGCACCGAGGCCGGGCCAGCGGAGGATAAAGGGGACGCGGGCGGTGATGTTGTCGGCGGTGTGGTGGTCGCCGTAGATGTTCAGTTCGCCCTGGTTCTCGCCGTGGTCGGAGGAGATGATGATGGCGGTGTCGGCGAGGACGCCCTGGCGTTCGAGCTCGGCCAGGATGAGGCCGAGGTGGTGGTCGGCGTAGCGGATGCCGGTGTCGTAGCCGTTGATCCAGCGGACGTAGTCGTCCAGGCACGCGATCTGGGCGGGGATTCGGGGCCAGCGGGCGGTGTCGCACGGCCCCGCCTCGGCGAGGTCCTGGGCGGAGTGGGGGCCGTAGCTGGCGAAGTGGCCCTTGATCTGGTCCTCGGTCAGCCACTCATCGAAGGGTTTCCCCTTGAACGGGTCGCCGAACTCCAGCGGCGTGCGGTAGGGGGTGTGGGGGTCCCAGACATTGACGTGGAGGAACCAGTTGTCCTCCGTGGCGTGCTGGTCGAGCCAGCGGAGTGCGGCGGGGACGACCTCGGGGGCGATCTCCATGCCGCCTTTGCCGGTGTTGTGCATTTCGAGCCAGCCGTGGTAGAACCACCAGGCGGAGTGGCGCTCGGCGAAGGGGCTGAAGCTGACGGGGCGCAGGCCGGCCTGGCGAAGGGCGGCGGTCCAGGAGTTGCGGGCCGGCCCGTGGCGGAAGGCGCGCTCGCGGCCGTGGAGGCGCAGGTCGGCCGCGAGGCCCCCGTGATTGACGACGCCCGTGTGGATGCCGAAGCGGCCCGTGAAGAGCGAGGCGCGCGAGGGCAGGCACGGGGCGTCGGAGACGTAGCAGTGCTCGAACCTCATGCCCTCGGCGGCCACGCGGTCCATGTTCGGCGACGTGTCGCGGCAGTAGCCATAGCAGCCCAGATGGTCGGCACGGAGCGTGTCAATGTCATAGAACAGAATCCGCACGCCGGTCTCCTCTCGTCACTCCCTCGCCGCGAGGTCGCTGCACCCGGGAGCGTCGGCCTGGCGGCGGGCGAGGTCAATGAGCCAGGCGGGGATGCCGCCCGCGGCGTCCCTCTCGGCCAGGGCGAACAGGTCGAGGGCGGCCTGGCGGTTCTCCTTCACCACGCTGCGGGCGAAGGGCTGCTCCGCCGCCAGGTCGTACAGGAGCGCGCCCGTGCGGTCCACCTTGCCATTGAACCACCAGCGATCGTTGACGACGGTGACGGCGGAGCCCCACCCGACCGTGGCGTGGCCGCGAAAGGGTTTTCCACTGAGGGCGGCGGCCACGAACGACTTGCCGTCAATAGGCTCGGGGGGCGCCACGCCGACCGCCTCGAGCACGACGCCCGCGATGTCGTGGTGCTGGACGATGGCGTCGCTCGCCCTGCCCGCGTTCTCGGCGCCGGGGAAGCGGATCATGAGCGGGATGTCGTAGACCTCGCGTGAGGAGGGATAGCCGCGCTTGCCCATGTAGTCAAAGTCGCCGATTGAATGGCCGTGGTCCGAGGTGAAGATGACCATCGTGTTGTCGAGGAGGCCGAGGACGCGGAGCTGCTCCATGAAGAAGCCGAACCAGCGGTCGCACAGGGTCACGGCGCCGCTGTAGTTGGCCTGGGTGCGGCGCAGCAGGGCGGGGGGGAGCTGGGTGGTGTCGGCATACCCGCTCTTCACCTGCTCCTGCCCCTCCTCCTTCAGATACATGCGGCGGTAGTGGGCGGGGACCAGCCACGGCTCGTGCGGGTCGAACGACTCGACGGTGAGGAAGAAGCGGGGGGCGTCCTGGTTCTGCTCCAGCCACAGGGCCGCCTCGCGCAGCACGCGCGGGGCGAAGAAGTCCTCCTCCTTCGTCCTGTCGTGGATGTTCATTATGCACTGCTGGATGAAGTCAACGGACCACTTGTTTTGCATTTCGCGTGGGAGCCAGTGGTCGAGCTCGGCCTGGGTGAGGCGCGGGCCGGAGCGCATGGGGTCCTTCTCCTGGCCGCGGAGAAAGGTCCACTGGTCGAAGCCGCGCCAGTAGTTCTTCGAGGGCTTGAACATGTGATAGACGTCGGCGATGAGACCCGTGCGGTAGCCCGCGTCGTGGAGCATTTCGGCGAGGGTGGGCTGGTCCTCGGGGATCGGCCCCCAGCCGGGCGCGCCCACGAAATCGCCCTTCAGGCGGAAGTCGCCGTTGTGGAAGGGATAGACGCGGCGGCCGGTGTAGAGCGCCCGGCGGGTGGGCAGCGTGGGGAGCGATTCGGGGAAGGCGCGGGTCATCACGAGCGACTGCTCGGCGAAGGCATCGAAGTGCGGCGTGTGCACCTTGCCCCACGGCGGCGAGCCGTGGACCCCCACGCAGTCCTTCCGTAGCGAGTCGAATACCACGAGGATCACGTTCATCCCGCAATGTCCTTTCGGATGCCGGCGTTGAGGACGTCCCAGTCAACCTGGCCAGCCTCGCCGGCTTGCACGATCAGTTGCCTCAGTTGTCGCGGTGTGGCGCGGCCTTCGCGCCCTTGTGCTTTGATGGCGCGAGCCAGCTCAACCACTGTGTGCCCGGACAGGTGACTCAGGTCCCTGTGCCAGAGCTGATTGGCTTCCCCGTCGGCGGTTCCCCCCTGCGTGTGCTCCAGGCCGACGCCCAGGGGGGTGAGAAGCACGGGGTCAAAGAGGACGTAATCCAGGTTCGCGAGCCGGTCAGCCGTGGTGGCGAACGCGGCGAGGACGCGCGACAGGTTGGACAGGTCCTCCTCCACGAGCCAGACCGACAGCTTGCCATTGGTTGTCGTCAGGTCAGCAAGAGGGTCCGCGACGATGTCGCCCTGGGGCACCCAGGAGAGATCGTGCTCTTCCTCCCGATGCCATCGTGTCAGGCGGATCTTTCGGAGGGCAAGCGCCACGGCGTCTATTCCCGCGCCAACTGCTGGATGGCCTGCTCCATGCCCCGGCGGAGCCACGCCTGGCTCTCCCGCGCGAGCGCCCCTCGAAGGTCCCCGAGCGCGTGCGGGTCGTCCAAGTACATGACGCCCAGCACTGCGCCGTCCCGCACTTCGGCGCAGTCCGCGGACAGCGCTTCTTCCAGCAGCCGCCTGCGGCGCCGGTAGGCGGGACCCTGCCCCATCAGGCCGAGCCATCGGAGCGCCTCGGCCGCCACAGGCGCGTCCACCCGGCCCCCCTCAATCGCCTCCTGGAGTTCCCGCACGGCCACATCCTCGTGTTCCTCGATGAGCCGCAGCAGGGCTCGGGAGAACCGGCTCTCCATCCCGTCCTCGAACACCTCGCCGCGTGCAGCTCCACACAGTCCCTCGACCTCGCGGCGAAGGGCAACAGCGTCCGCCTGTTCCACCACCTGACTGCTCATATCGCATCTCGCGTAACGCCGCAGCTCCCCAAGTCGCACGCGCCACCACACATGTGAAGCTACAACATCCGGGTAGAGGAGTCAAGCCCGGCTTGGCACGACGGGTATGGCTGCACGCTCGGCGGCGCATGCACTGTTGAGGCGGCGATTGCCCGCCCTGGGGCAGCCGGGGGGTGGGCAATCTACAGTGTCGCCGGACGCTGGACGTTCACATGTGATGCCCTGCCAGCACTTTACATCTGCCTGACTTCCCTGCCGGCACCCGGCACGGGCATTGCTTGAGCGAGAACCAATGAGTTCTCCCGCCGGGCGGCACGCGGCAACCCGCAAGACGCCCGGCAGCCGATCAAACGTCCGCCAACCCAGGAGACCTACCTATAATACCATACAGCGCCGAACCCCACGTCAGGGAGGCTTCACGAGCGTCGAGCTTCTGGTAGGCACGGGCATTATTGCCGTGCTGCTGGCGCTCGGGGCAAGCGTCTACCGCGGCGGCCGCGCGGCGGCCCGCGTGGCCGTGGCGGAGAGCAACCTCCGACAGGTCGCCGTAGCCCTCGAACTGCACTTCCGCAAGCACCTGTGCTACCCGCCCCAGGGCAGCGACCTCGCCGCCGCCCTCGCGCCCTTCCTGAACGACGCACGCGTCCTCGCCAACCCCTTGCGTGAAGAGGGGACCGCGGGGCAGACCCTCGCCCTCCTCTATCACGCGCCCTCGCTGGCCGCGATTGACCGGCCCAACTGCTGCCTGACCGCGTTCGTGTCCGAGGACGGCACGACCGCCGTCGTGCTGAAGACGGGCGGCATCGTCGAGCGGCGCGACGGCCTGCGTCTGCCGGCCGACGACCTGGCCCAGGCGGCTGCCGCGCTCGATCCCGCGTGGATGCGCTACGCGGGCAGCGGCGACGCCGGGGACGCCGACGCCGAGCCCCCAGCCGCGCCCGCCTCCGAGCTCGCCGGCGCGGTCAACCTCAACCCGAAGAACAACAGCGACTTCGAGTTCGAGCTCCGCAGGCCGGACGGCTCGACACTGACGCGCGACGACCTCCTCGCCGCCGGTGGCTCCCTCGACTTCACGGGCGCTGCCGCCTGGATTCGCTTCACCCCCAAGGGCAGCGGCACCCAGAGCGGGCTGACGCTGGACGGCCAGCCCTTCCCCATCAGCAACAGCGCCACCTACGTCGTCCAGGGCGGGACCATCCAGGCCCGCGTCTACAACGACAAGGGCGGCAAGGGCAAGGCGATGGGGCGGTGGTGGCTGGCCATCACGGCCTCGGGCGCCAGCATCGAGGCCGTCAACTGAGTAGCTTTCAGCGATTCGGCTCATTGGCGCAAGGACTGCCTGAAGGCATGACTCCGAACGAGCCACTCTCCGGGTTCGGAGTCCTGCCTTTAGGCAGTCTTGTCCGCTCTGAGGGCGCCGCCGAATCGCTGGAAGCTATGTAGTTTCTGTTGCGGAAAGGCCATCGCCACGCGCCGCTGACGGCCGTAGCGACAGACGGCTCGTCTGTCGGCTTCCACAGCGGCGGACAGGCGAGCCGCCTGTCCCTACGACTTTCCGCAACAGAAACTACCTGGCTTGCACCGCAGGCGGGGTTCTGATACATGGCAGTGCGCGTGCGCAGTGTGCGGTGCTTCTTTGGGGGAAGCTGCCATGCCGATCCTGTGGCTTCTTGTGGCGCTGGCTGCCGCGGCGGGCGGCACGCCCAGCGTCCCGATGTTCGGCGCCGAAGAGTGGAAGCCCGGCGAGCCCTACGTCGTCCGCCGCGCCGCGGCCTCGCGCACGCGGCTGGCATCGTGGCCGGCGAGGCACGTTTCCAGGGCCTCGATGAGCGCGACGACGGCCTTCTCGTCCTTCGGCGCGATCTCGCCCAGGGCCTCGGCGGCGGAGAGGCGGACGCAGATCTGCTCGTCCCCCCACATGGCCTCGCGGAGCGGCTGCACGGCGGGGATGGCGGCGGGCCCGAGCGCCCCGAGGGCCTTGGCCGCGCTGTTCCGCGCCAGGTAGTACTTGTCCTTCCTCAGGGCGCGGATGAGTGCAGGGACGGCTGCGGGAGGCGGCGGCTTCCTGACGCCGAACGCTTCCGCGGCGGCCTGGCGCACGCTGTCGCTCGGGTCGCTCTCCAGCGCACGGAGCTTAGCCGCAACAACCGCCTCCAGGCCGGGCGCGATGGCCGAGAGCGCGCCCATCGCGGCCCGCCGCACCGACTCGTCGGGGTCGCGCTCCAGCGCGTGGATGAGCGCGGGGACTGCCTCCCTCGCCGCCGGCCCCATGTTGGCGAGGGCATAGGGGACGCGCCAGCGCTGGTCGCGGTCCGCCGACTTGAGGAGTTCGAGCTGCCGCGCCACCTCGGGGTTCTCCGCCGCGCGGCCCGCGGCGGAGGCCAGGAGCGCCAGGAACAACGCCCCTGCCCGGTACAACCGCGCGCACCCGGACCAAGTGAGCGCCCAGGGGGCAGGGCCTGGCCGGAACTGGGCGAATCCCGTCCTCATCGGCTCCTCGCTCGGGGCCCTCACCTCGGCGGCTCGCCGGCGAAGCTGAAGAAGGCGGCCTCGACGGGGTTGAAGTCGAGGGTGAAGGTGGCCGTCTCGCCCAGCTTCTTGCCGGTGCGCTCGTCCGTGAGGTCCTTGACGGGCGCGGGGAGGGTGACGGTGATGGGGTGCTTCTTGGCAGTGAGGCCCTCGACGCCGCCGCCGCCCACGTCGCTGCTCGTGACCTCGGCGTTCTGGAGGATGAAGACGTAGGTGCGCTTGGCCTCGGGGTGCCACCAATAGGTGGCCTCGCAGTTCACCGGCCGCTTGCCGTCGGGGCCGGCCACCTGCACCCAGGGTCTCGGCTCCATCCTGACCTGGAAGGGGAAGGGCACGAAGAGGGCGCGGTGCGCGTCCGTGGCCGTGCCCTCCTCGCGGTACTGGAGGTAGCGCTGGGGCGAGAGGTTGACGAGGCGGGCCACGCCCTTGCCGACCTTCCCGCCCCTGTGGGGGAGGAACTTCCTCTCGGCGTGGGCGAAGCCGCCGACAAGCTGGCACTGGACGGTGTCAAAGAGCTCGCGGTACTTCTTGTACTCGAAGCCAGCATCCTGGTTGGTCTCGACCCAGAGCTTTCCCGTCAGGTCGAAGAAGTTGCGCTTGGTCTCCGTGCCGTCGTGGGTGACGCCGAAGAGGTCGTCGAGTGCGCCCTTGGAGCGTCCCTTGCCGCGCTGGTCGAAGAGGCCGGGGGCGAAGTCGGCGATGAGGGTGCCGCCGGCCTCGACGAACTCGCGGAGCCGCACGGCCTCGATGTCGCTCAAGGCGTAGCAGGCGGGGAGGATGAGGACCTTGTACTCCTTCGGCACGCCGTTGACGATCACTTCGTCGTAGGGGATGAAGTTGTACTGGAGGCCGCTGTCGGTGAGGAGGTACTCCCAGGCCTTGCGGACGAGGTGGCTGGTGCCCAGGCGGCAGTCGCCGTTGCGGTTGACCCACGTGGCGCCGTGGGCCTCGCTGTCAAGGCACCACGACACCTGAATCGAGGGGTGCGAGTAGTAGACGGCCACGCCGTCGTGGAGCCAGCGTGCGCCGACCATCTTCTTGCCTTGCACGCCGCCGACCTCTTTGTTCGTGGCCTTGTACTCGTCGAGCCAGGGGCGCGGCTTGCCGTCCTTCTCGAACCAGCCCTCCACCCAGCCGATCATCCCGCGGTTGCCGTGGGCCAGGTAGTACCAGGTCTGCCAGATGTCGTTCGCCGTGCCACGCTTGTCGTTGTGGAAGTGGGTGGTGACGATGGGCATGGCGTTCTGGGGGTTGAACGAGCGGATGATCTCGGTGGAGGAGCCGATGTTGTAGGACTCGAGGAACTGGAGGTTCTTCATCAGCTTGGCATAGTCGTAGCCGCCGAAGAGGTTGGGCGATTGGCCGCCGACGAAGCCGCACGGGGTCTCGGGGTCGGCGGCGTTGGACGCCTCGACGAGCTTGCGGAGGAAGACGGCCCAGTAGCTGTCGTTGTAGGTCATGCGGTCGAGGAAGGGCGAGAAATCAATGTCTTTCACCCCCTTGCCGAGCTGGGCGAGGGCGAAGTCGGCGCTGACGTATTGGGCCTTGGCCGTCGGGTCGCCCGTGTAGGCGGTGAGCCACTTCTCGTAGTCGGCATCGTTGTCGTGGATGCGCCAGGGGATGGGCTTCACGAACGAGCACCAGGAGATCTCGTCGTCGAGGGCATAGGCGGCGCGCATCGGGCTGCCCTTGAGGCCGTTGACGCGCCGGGTGATGAGCCCCTTGAGCTTCTCGAGCATCGCGTCGTCGAGGGGGCTGGGACCGTTGGGGCCGAAGCGGAGTGCCCGACCGTCCATCGCGGCGCGTTTCCACTGGTCCTGGAGGGGCCGGTTCGGCGTGAGGTGC
This sequence comes from Planctomycetota bacterium, assembly GCA_016872855.1. Taxonomy (GTDB): domain Bacteria; phylum Planctomycetota; class PUPC01; order DSUN01; family DSUN01; genus DSUN01. The sequence continues at coordinate 1,811 of VGYV01000298.1, read as the reverse complement.
AGGTCGCCCTTGCCGGCCGTGTGGTCGTTGTAGAACAGCAGGCCCCACTTCTCGAGCCAGGGGAGCACGCCGGTGTTGCCGTGGTCGGTGAAGCCGCCGCTGAAGCCGTAGTCCTTGCAGAACTGCCCGCCCTCGTCGCCCGTGCCGACGTGCCACTGATACCGCCAGGGCATGTAGACCCACGTGTTCCACCGCCCGAGGAGCAGCTTGGCGTCCTGGCGCACCGGCTTGAACTCGGGGGCTGACTTCACATAGGCGAGATAGGGGTCCTCGCCGGCCCGGGCCGTGAGATTGAGAACGACAGCCACAGCCGTTAGCCAGAGATGCCGCATGGTGGGCCTCCGAAGAGGAGCGGAATGGGTTCCGGACACCTCCCCCATAGTGCCAAAGGCAGGTGCCGCGGTCAAGCGCGTGTTCGGAGTGCGGGCTTTAGCCCGTATCTTGCTCGGAGTGCGGGCTTTAGGCCGTAGAAGCTACGGGCTGAAGCCCGCACTCCAAACCAAAGCGTACGGCCTGAAGGCCGCACTCCAAACAGGGGAGTACGGCCTGAAGGCCGCACTCCAAACAGGGGAGTACGGCCTGAAGGCCGCACTCCGAGCGCGGGTCACATGTCGGGGTCATCCCACCCTCTGCCGTAGTCGAGGAGCGGGTACTGCTTCCAGATTCTTGCCGCCTCGCCCCTCCCTATTGCGGCGAGGTACTCCCTGGCATTGGAGAACGGCCAGTCCTCCCACCGGCCGACGTAGCCGTGGTGCACAGGATTGTGAAGGGTGTAGTTCACTGTGGCCCAGAAGTGGCGCTCCGAGCGTATCGCGCGTTCCTGACAGCTATACCACACACGGCGGCCACGCCGGCGGTCCTCCCCGTTCCAGCGAAATGACGTGCGCCCGTGGAACGTGCCCGCTGCCGCAAGGACGGCCTCCACATCCGGCGTGTCCACCAGGGCGTGGTAGTGATTCGGCAGGACGCACCAAGCATGGATTCGCTCGCTGTGCCGTGCCAGGGTATCGAGAAGCTCGCGTTCGCATTCGGCCATGCGCTCCGGCGTCGCGCCGATCACCGAGGCGTGCTCGAAGCAGGCGGCGGTGAGGTGATAGGCGCCCTCACCGCAGTCCCTGTGTGGGGGCCTGTGCCAGGGCCGGCGCTCTGCCTTCCGCAACGCCAGTGCGGCCCTGCGTTCCTCCTGAGTCATACGCCGCCAGTCGTACACCACTCCTCCTCTCCCGGTTCGGAGTGCGGGCTTTAGCCCGTATCCCGTTGGGAGTGCGGGCTTCAGCCCGTATCCTCGTACGGCCTAAAGGCCGCACTCCAAACGCAGGAGACGGCCTGAAGGCCGCACTCCAAACAGGGAGGAGTACGGCCTAAAGGCCGCACTCCGAACCGAGGAGTACGGGCTGAAGCCCGCACTCCGAACGGGGGCGTCATCTCACCAGCTCATTCGCGAGCCACAGCTCTCCCTGACTCGCCACGTCCGGGGTAAGCACCAGGCGATCCTCGTGCTTTGCGTAGGCCTGGCGGGCGGGCTCGAGCCAGCGGCGGAGGTCGGGCTCGGAGACGGCGCAGTTGCGGCCATCCACCAGGCCCTCGAAGCGCAGGGGCATCGGGGCAAGGCACGCCGCCACGTCGGCCAGGTCGCCCGCCGTGAGGGCGCCGGGGACGATGATGTCGTGCGGCACGTAGACGAATGGGGAGCAGAGCAGGCTCTCGAAGCTGGCGAGGCCGCGGCGGACGAGCACGGCCTTGACATTCTCCTCGAACAGCGCGGCGAAGAGCGCGAGCAGGCCGCCGAGCGGCTCGCTCTCGCGGGGGCA
>VGYV01000297.1 GCA_016872855.1 Planctomycetota bacterium | reverse complement strand
CTTCGGCGCCGCGCTCTGCGACGACTGGAAGGCCCTGCTCAAACGGGAGGACGTTGACGCCGTGATCATCGCCACCCACCCGCGGCCCCACTGCGAGATCGCCGTGGCCGCCGCCAGGGCTGGCAAGCACATCCTGCTCGAGAAGCCGATGTGCCGCACGGTCGCCGAGGCCGACCGGATGATCGCCGCCGCCGAGAAGGCCGGCGTGACGCTCCAGGTCGCCTACATCTTCCGCTTCTGGCCCTCCTACCTCAAGCTCAAGGAGCTGCTGGGCGACGGCACGCTGGGCAAGCCCCACCTCGTCTACGCCACGCAGGTCGGCTGGTTCCGCCCGACGCATCCCTGGCTCTTCATCCAGAAGGAGAGCGGCGGGATGCTCGTCGAGCAGGCCATCCACGTCTTCGACGAGTGGCTCTGGCTCTACGGCCCGGTCGCGAGCGTCTACGCCCAGACGAGCCACGTGCCGGTGGGCGGCACGTACCCGGAGCGGAGCAAGGCGGTGGCGAACAACGCCACGGTGGTCGTGAAGTTCAAGAGCGGCGCCACGGGGCTGCTCATCAAGAGCTGGGCGGCCGAGGTCGGCCTTGGCGGCGAGGGCGTCGTCTGCGAGAACGGCTCCGCGAAGCTCGGCGGCGGCCTCACCTGGAAGACCCGCAACATGGCCGAGGCCGCCACGCTCCCCGACGCCGTGCCCGACGATGGCTCCTACCCACAGGTGCCCAAGGAGCAACGCGACCGCGGCTACTGGGGCTTCGCCTCGAAGGGCGCAAGCATCGCGCACTGGCTCGACTGCATCGAGGGCAAGGCGGAGCCGGCCACGTCGGGCCGGGTCGGTCGCGCCGGCATCGAGGTCGCTGAAGCCGCCTATCGCTCGGCCAGGTGCGGCCAACCCGTCACGCTCCCGCTGTGAGGAGCCGCCTGATGTAGAGTTCCGAACAAGCCAAACGAATCTCGCCTGCCCGCCCGCCGGATCCGAAGGTCATTGTGTAGCCGCTAGCTAGCACTACAACGCTAGAAAAGGGCTAAAGTTCCCAGGGATTCCTTCGATTGTACTCTCCGGGGGGACCATTTGCTGGGCCGAGCGCCCCGGAGAGGATGGCCATGGATGCAAAGCGGCTGAAGGCGTTACGAAAGGAGCTGGAGGCGTTCGTAAGTTCTTTCGCACCATGTATTAGGACCGAGCCCAGCCGTGGGCACTTCAGGACCTACGTCGAGGGCCAGGTGAGCGACCGGGAGCGTTGCCGGGAGGCGGGCATCCCGGACAGCGTGGCCTTCCGGCCCAAGTGGCGCATCGCTCTGGACCTCCTCCACGTCGCTTTCAGCCGTTGCCACATCGAGCAGCTCTTCGAGGAGAGCAAGGGCGAGGTCGGGCTGGACCACTTCGAGATGCGCAAGTACCTGGCCATTCGCCGACACCTGGTCCTCAGCATGGTCAGCCTCCTCTTCCTGGAGGAGCAGACGGAACGACTTCGGGGGGAAAAATCCGTGGTGGAGCCTTGCGCAAGTGCGCGCGATTGTGGAGTTCCAACTCGACCCTGAGATGGGCGCCCGCGAGCGCACGCGGCTCCTCAAGAAGGCCATCGCCGCTATCGAATACTGGCAGGAATCTAACCAGCGTGCCGATCGCGGCCACTGCAAACGGCGGCGGCGTGAACTCAAACGACTAGGCATCAGGCTGTCCAAACTCAGGAAGTGCTTCAATGTTTTCTAGCGTTGTAGTGCTAGAACGGGGAACGCCCGCTGGGCACGTGGCCGCGAGCGTCCCGCTTGCGGCCTTCCTGGCTCGTTCGACAAGCGGGACGCTTGTCGCTACGAGGATCGGCAACAGCAACAACTGAGGGGGGCTGTCAGGGCGCGGGGCGCGGCCCCTTGCCGGGGTGGGGCAGGAAGGGACGGTCCCCCGGGTCGCGCAGGCGGGCACGGAACCGCGCGACGTCGAGCACCCGGTCGGGGTACTTCTGCGCGATGTGGCGGATGGCGTTCTGCTCCTCGCCGGCTCGGTCTGCCTCGGGGAGAATGGCCAGGCGCATCAGGGCATACACGAAGGCGTGGTCGGGCCGGGCCGCCGACGCCGCTTCGGCCCCCTCGAAGAGCGCGACCGCCTCTTTCATCCGGCCCTCGCGGTGGCACCGGAGCGCCGTCTCGAGGCACAACAGCGCCGCGAGGTCCGCGTGCCACAGGGCCGACGCCACGCGCGGGAAGGCGTCCGCCACCGGCTCCTCGGGCCGCAGGAAGATGCCCTCCAGCAAGCGCTGCACGAACGCGATTCGCTCGAACAGCGGGAGCCGCTTGGGCGGCCCCACGCGCCGCAGATAGGCCACGCGCACCGCCAGGCCCACCACGGGGTCCCGCATCTCGTCGTGCGGCAGGTCCAGGAACTGCACCTGCTTCACCGCGGCCTCGGCGAGGGTCACATCGCCCTTCTCCTGGCGGAGGCGGAAGTCGCCGTCGCGGTAGCGCAGGTCGTGGCCCGTCACCAGCCCCCCCGCCGTCCAGACGAGCACGTGGATGCCGGAGAAGCTCGGCGGCGGCGGGGCCTCCTCGGGCTTGCCGGGGACCGCCCCGGCCAGCAGTGAAGCCAGAGCGACAAGCAGCGTCGGCGCCGACATGTTCCGCCTCCGTTCTCCTTGCGGATTATACCTGGGCGCCCCAGCGGCTTCAAGGCCCTTGATCTTTCCGCCGCGTTGCGATACCGTAGCGGCCACACTCCGCAGGAGGCGGCCATGCCCTGTCTGCTCGGGATTGACCTGGGGACGCAGAGCGTCAAGAGCGTGGTGCTGGACGACCAGGGGCGCATCCGCGCCGTCGCGCAGGCGGAATACCCCATCCTCACGCCGCGCGTGGGCTGGGCCGAACAGGACCCCACGGCGTGGTGGCGCGCGACGTGCCAGACGACGCAGGAGGCCATCGCCGCGGCCCACATCGCGCCAGGCGACATCGCCGGCGTGGGGCTGTCGGGCCAGATGCACGGCACGGTGTGCCTGGACCGCGAGGGGTTGCCGGTCCGCCCTGCGATCATCTGGGCGGACGGCCGCAGCGCAACCGAGGTGGAGGAGCTGGTGGCCGAGCTGGGCCGCGAGCGGCTGGCACGCCTCACCGCCAACCCGCTCGCCGCCGGCTTCATGGCCGCCACGGCCCGCTGGCTCCTGCGCCACGAACCCGAGACGCTGGCACGCTCGGCCACGCTGGTGCTGCCGAAGGACTACATCCGCCTGCGCCTCACCCGCCAGGTGGGCACGGACGTGACGGATGCCGCGAGCACGCTGCTCTTCGACGTGGCAGGGCGCCGCTGGAGCGAGGAGATGGCCCGGGCCGTGGGCATTCGCCCCGACCTGTTGCCGCGGGTCCACGACTCCCACGAGCTTTGCGGGACGGTGACGCGGCACGCTGCGCGCGACACTGGGCTGCCGCTGCACGCCCCCGTGGTGGCGGGCGGCGGCGACCAGCCGGTGGGCGCCGTGGGCAACGGCGTGACGGCGCCGGGCACGCTCCTGGCCACGATTGGCACGGGGGGCCAGCTCTTCACGCCGCTCGAGGCGCCGTCGTACGACCCGCAGCTCCGCACGCACACCTTCTGCCACGCGGTGCCCGGCCGCTGGTTCATCATGGGCGCGATGCTGAGCGCGGGGCTGTGCCTGCGCTGGCTGCGCGACCAGGTGTTCGGCGGCTTGGGCCTCGACTACGCGGCATTCTCCGCCGAGGCAGCGCAGGTGGAGCCTGGAGCGGAGGGCCTGGTGTTCCTGCCTTACCTCCTGGGCGAGCGGACGCCGCACATGGACGCGCGGGCGCGCGGCGTGTTCTTCGGCCTGGCCCTGCGGCACGAGCGCAAGCACATCGTTCGCGCCGTGATGGAGGGCGTGGCGTTCGCCCTGCGCGACTCGCTTGAGATTTTCCGCTCGATTGGGGCCAGCGCCCGCCAGATACTGGCCGCGGGCGGCGGCGCGAGGAGCCCGGTGTGGCGGCAGATACTGGCCGACGTGTTCGGCACGCCCCTCGCCCCGGTCGAGGCGGCGGAGCCTGCGGCGTGCGGGGCGGCCATTCTCGCCGGCGTGGGCACGGGCGTGTTTGCCAGCCCCGAGCAGGGCGCGGCCCGCGTCGCACGCCTCGGCCCCACGGTCGAGCCGATCGCCGCGAACGTGGCGCTTTACGACGAGCGGCATGCCTTCTTCCGCTCGCTCTATCCGAGGTTCAGGGAGGCATACCGGCAATTGCCGACGTGATGGGCGGCGGATTGCCGATTGCCGATTTCCGATTGCCGATTGGGGGAACAAGATGAGTCCAGAAGAGCTGAAGCACAGGACGAAGCTGTTCGGGCTGAGGGTGATCAAGCTCGTGGCCGCTCTTCCGAGGTCGATTATCGGACAGGAGATTGGGAGGCAACTGCTCAAGGCGGGGACGTCGGTGGGGGCAAACTACAGGGCCGCGTGCCGGGCGAGGTCAAGAGCCGAGTTCATCGCAAAGATCGGCGTAGTTGTGGAAGAAGCTGACGAAAGCGCGTACTGGGTCGAACTCATCGTTGCCGCAGGCATCATGCCTCTTCGGCGCGTCGCGTCCCTGCTTCAGGAAGCGAATGAACTCGTGGCGATCATGTCCAGTTCGCGCGTCACGGCGTCGGCGCACCGCCCTCCTCGCAGGGCGGCTTCCTTCAATCGGCAATCGGCAATCGGCAATCGGCAATGACAGGCGAATTGTATCTCGGCCTCGACGTGGGGACGCAGGGCGCGCGCGCGGTTGCGTGCGACGCCGCGGGGCGCGTGGTGGCCGAGGCTGCGGCCCCCTTCGCCCACGCGCCGGCCGAGCCGAGGCCCGGCTGGCACGAGCAGCGGCCAGAGGACTGGTGGCAGGCCGCCGTGAAGTGCCTTCAGAACGTGGCATCACAGGCCGACGCAGCGGGATACCCGCGCGAGGCGCTGGGCCGCATCGCCGTCACCTCGACCTCGGGCACGGTGCTGCTGGTGGACGCGGCGGGGAGGCCGCTCGGCCCGGCGATCATGTACAGCGACGGGCGGGCCGCCGAAGAGGCGGACCGGTGCAACGAGGCCGGTCGGTTCTTCACGGAGAAGTTCGGCTCGCGCTTCTCGGCCAGCTTCGCCCTCCCCAAGATTCTCTGGTTGGCCGCGCACTGGCCCAGGCGCTTCGAGGCCGCGGCGCGCATCTGCCACGCCGCCGACTTCCTGGTCGGGCGGCTCACCGGCCACTACGACGTGAGCGACACCTCGAACGTGCTGAAGACCGGCTACGACGTGGCGGAGGGGCGCTGGCCGGCGTTCTTCGGCGACCTGGGGGTGCCGCTGGCCAAGCTGCCGCGCGTCGTGCGCCCGGGCGAGCCGATTGGGCGCGTGACCACTGAGGCCGCGAGGCTCACTGGGCTGTCGCGCCTGGCCATCGTCGTCGCGGGCGCCACGGACGGCACGGCCGGCTTCCTGGCCTCGGGGGCCTGCGAGGTGGGCCAATGGTGCTCCACCCTCGGCACCACGCTCGTGCTGCGGGGCGTGAGCCGCTCCCTGCTGCGCGACCCGCTGGGCCGCGTCTACTCCCACGCGCACCCCGAGGGCCACTGGCTGCCAGGCGCGGCGTCGAACGTCGGCGGCGAGATTCTCGAGGCCCGCTTCAAGGGAAGGAACTTGGCCGCTCTCGACGCGCGGGTGGCCGAGCACCTGCCGAACGAGCTGCTCCTGTATCCTCTGGCGCGGCGGGGCGAGCGCTTCCCCTTCGTGGACCCGCAGGCGGAAGGCTTCGTGCGGGGGAAGGCGTCGAGCCGGGCCGAGCTTTACGCGGCGTGCCTGGAGGCCGTGGCCTTCGTCGAGCGCTGGGGTTACGAGGTGATGGCTGAGCTGGGTGCGCCGATTGCCGACCCCCTGTTTGCGTCGGGCGGGGCCGTGGCGAGCGGCGTGTGGCTACAGCTTCGGGCGAACGTGTTGGGCCGGGCGATTCGGGTGGCGGCGGACGCCCATTCGGCCAAGGGCGCCGCCCTGCTGGCCGCCGCCTCCGCGATGGCCTCCCTCCGCGAGGCCGTGCGGCGCATGGTCCGTTTCGAGCGAACGGTCGAGCCGCACTTGCGCTTGCGGTCCTATTTCGACGACAAGTACGCCCGCTTCCGCGATGCCTGCGCCGAGGAATACCCTGCCGCGGGCGTGTAGCCTCAGGGACCGATTCGTCTCTGCTATGGAGGACACGCCCAAGCGTGGCTTGGGCGTGGCACCCGCTGCTATCGGCACGGAACCTGGGGTGCCACGCCCAAACTCGTTTGGGCGTGATGGGCCGGACACCTTCCGCAGCAGTGGCTACTTCGTTCCTGTTGCGGAAAGCCGCGCGACGCGGTGTCTGAAGCGGTCCGCCCCTCCGGGGCGGCGAGAATCCGCCTCGGAGAGGCGGGCTACTTCCGCACGACGTCTTGCGGCCACTCTCTGCAACAGGAACTACTTCGCCGTGGCCACGGGGGCGGCGACGGGGCAGGCGACTCGGAAGCCGACGTTGTAGACTCCCTGCCAACTGTGGTAGGCGAGGCGGAAGGCGGAGCGGGAGCGCTTCGGGCGGTCGAACCACGAGCCGCCGCGAGCCACGCGAAGCGTGGCGATTTCCGATTGCCGATTTCCGATTGCCGATTTCAGACCCGCAGGGACCCCGTTTCTTCCAACGTCATCGCGGTAAGGGTACGGACGGTACTCCGAGAGGGTCCACTCAGCGACGTTGCCGTGCATGTCGAGCAGGCCCCAGGGGTTGGGCTGGTACTTGCCCACGGCGCAGGCGAGCATCTGGCCGTCGTTGAAGCGCGGCTCCTTGGGCAGGAAGTCCTGGAACGGCGAGGGGTTGGCGATGGGCTGGGGGTTGACGCCGCTGACGGCCATCTTGCGGAGCGAGGCGTCGGCCAGGTTGCCGTGCTTCGAGAAATCGGCGTCGAGGCCGCCGTAGCTGAGCGGGGTCGCCGTGCCGGCGCGGCAGGCCCACTCCCATTGGGCTTCGGTGGGCAGAGCGAACTTCTCGCCGGTCTTCTGCGACAGCCAGTCGCAGAAGGCCATGGCCCGCTGCCAGGAGACGCGGATGGCGGGCTGGTCCGGGCCGTTGGCCGGGTAGCCGGGCGTGGTGTGGTCCTTCCAGTGCTGGTCAATGAAGCGGCTGTCGTGGGCGGGGTCGAAGTAGCGGAACTGGGCGTTGGTGGTCTCGGTGCGGGCGAGCCAGAAGGGGCGCTCGATCTTCACGCGGGCCGGCGGCTGCTCGTCGGCCTCGCCGTCCAGGCTGCCCATCACGAACTCGCCGGCGGGGACGAGCGCCAGCTCGATCCTCGCCCCGCCGCCGAGGTCAACGGCGCGCGTCGTCTGCGGTCCAGCTGCCGCCTGCTTCTTCCTGGCTTCGGCGGCGTCGAAGGGCCAGCCGGGAACCTGTGGAGTTTCGAGTTTCGTGTCTCGTGTCTCGCGTTCGGGCTCGCGGCTCGTGGCTCGCCGCTCGTAGCTCGACGGGAAGATGGCCTCTGGGTCCTCGTCAATGGCCGCGTAGAGCTTGCGGTACTTGGCCCGCAGGCCGTGCTGGGCCTTCACGCGGGCCTCGCCCGCCTGCTCGGTCCACGTGCCGTGGTCGGGCGCGTTCAGGTCAATCCACGTGTGCAGGCGGTCCCAGGCCTCGGGCTCCAACTGGACGCCATAATGGCCCTTGGCGAGCATCTGGACGAGTTCGCTCGTGTTGGTGAGGTATTCGGCGGGCGGGAGCATGTGGTAGTCGCTCTCGGGGCCGGGGCGGCGGACGTAGGGGTGGAGGGCGAGGTACGACTTGGCGAAGCCGCCCTGGCCCTTCTCGGCGTCGGCGAGGTTGGGCGGCGTCTTTGCATCGTGGCAGCGGACGCAGTGGGCGTTGAGGACGGGCTGGATGTCGCGCGGGAAGCTGAGGCCGCGCGCCGGGCCGTGCCAGGGCGCGATGTCGCGCGGCGGGCGCTGGCTGGCGGCGGTGTGGCGGTTGCCGGTGGCCGAGCCTTGGGACTCGTGGCAGCCGACGCATGAGAGGGCCTCGCCCGGCATGCCGACGAACCAGCTTCGCATGAGCTGAAGCGCCCGCCCCTCGCCGTCGAGGGGCTGCACGGCCAGCGGGGTGTTGGCCGGGACGTGGAAGAGGGCCGAGCCGTCGGCCTCGACGGGCACGGTGCCCAGGATGCGCTTGGGCTCCCAGCCGCTCTCGACGCCGACGCACTGGTGGCCGCCGATGCGCTGGTAGGCGTAGTGCCACTCGAACACGCGCAGGGCCTTCACGGCCCCGCGCGGCACGCCCTTCAGCCCGTCGCCCGCGTAGACGTCAATCAGGTAGACCACGGCGTCCTTGCGGGCCAGGTTCACCTTGTCGGGGATGACGGGCGGGCGGGGCGTCGGGCGGAGCGGCACCGGCTCGAACAGGCCGTGGCCCGCCACCTCGCACAGCAGCAGGCGGTTGTCGAACACGTCCACCAGGTAGATGCCCCAGAGCGCGCCGTTCTGGGGCATCGAGGAGACGAGGAAGTACTTGTCGCTGAGGGGCCAGGGGTGGACGAACTTCGGCCACGAGGCGTTGACCAACCCGTCCACGATCACGGCCTGGACGGGCTTGCCGTGGCCCGGGATGCGCTGGAGCACGCCGTCGGCCTCGCGGCGGCCCCTCGCCGTGTCGAACAGGATCAGCTCGCCCATGCGCGGCACGCCGTGGTGGCCGGAGGCGACGGCCACGACCTTCGACGGGTCGCCTGGGATCGGCCGGGCGTAGAAGGTGGAGTTCGGCCAATACGAGTTGCTGCCGCTCAGCTCCATCTGCTGCGTGCCGTCGGGGTTCATGCGGAAGAGCAGGCGGGTGAAGTAGTGCGGCGTGTCGCCGTACTCCCAGCGGCTGAACATCACGCGGCCGTCGTTCATCACGGTGGGGCACCAGTTGTGGTCCTGGTCGAAGCAGAGCTGGCGGACGCCCGAGCCGTCGGGATTCATGATATAGAGGTTGGCCACGTGGTCGGAGCCGCCCACGCATGGCACGCCCTGCATGACCGCGGCAGAGGCGAAGACGATGCGGCCGTCGGGCAGGTAGCAGGGATCGTAGTTGTCCACGTCGGCGATGGGGCCGGCCGTGACCTGCCGCAGGCCGGTGCCATCGGCCTTCATCTCGAACACTTGCCAGAGCCCCTTGTCGTTGAGCGACGAGAAGAGCAGGCGGTCGGCGTCGAAGTGCAGGTCCACGTCGGCCACCATCGCGCCGCTCGCCGGGCGATAGAGGGTGGTGAGCTTTCCGCCGTTCGCAGTTCCGCCTCCAGGCGGTCTCTTGGGGAAGTTGAGGACGGCGATCTCATCGCCGAAGCCGCCGCGTGGCAAGGAGCAGTTGCCCTGCCAGTTCTGTGGCATGCCCATCTTGGGGCTTTTCGCCGCGCGCTTGATCGCGAGGAGCTTGTCGAAGCCGAGCAGCGGGTTGTCGAGGAGGGCGTCGCGCTGGAGCGCGACGAGTTGGGCGGCCAGCTCGCGCGCCTTGTCGGGCTCGGCCTGAGCGAGGTCCGCTTTCCCGAGCGCTTCGATGCGCTTGAGGTACTCGGCGCCCCGCGGGTACTTATCGGCGAAGGTGCGGGCCAGGTCCTCGATGGCCAGGCGGAGGGCCTTGAGGTCCACGTTGCGGGCCTGGGCCAGGTCCTGGGCCATCTGCAGCGCCTCGTGGAACGCCCTGGCGAGAGCGAGGACCTCGGCCGGCGTCTTCGCCTTGCCCGCGGCGGCGCGGAGGGGGTGGTTGGCCGGCAGGGCGCCGGCGTAGCGCTGGGCCACCTTCGAAACCTGGCCGGCGGGCCAATCGCTGTCCCAAATGCCGCGGGCGCGTTCGGCAGCAATCTCGCGGACAGCGTCGGGCGCCGCAAAGTCGCGCTCGATGAGGGTCCAGAGCTTGGCGCGGTCGGCTTCGCGCGCCACGGCCTCGGCGAGGGGCACGTGGCTCGCCCGGAAGACCATTGCCTGGGCCTTCTTGCCGGGCAGCACCGCCACGTCGGCCTCGAGCCAATCGAACTTGCCGTCGAGGCGGTAGCACAATTCGCCGTCGGGCTCGACGAGGAGGCCGCTGGCGATCTCCTGGCGTCCCACGCGCACGGTGCGGGGGCGCTTCCTGCCCTTGCCCTTGGCCGCGGGGGCGTCGTCGCCGCCAATCACTTCCACTGTGCCACGCGAGACGAGTGGCTTCAGGCCGAGGAGGGGGGCCTTCTTGCCGTCCTTGCCCGTGAGGGTCGGCTCGCCCCAGACGGCAGAAAAGG